>JBBPYM010000189.1:0-8577 GCA_038199905.1 Chitinophagales bacterium
AAAAAGCCGGCCCCGCCCCGGTGAATGTGCCTCTGGTGTATACGCGCAACCGTTTCGGTTTTGATGGCAACCTCGGTTTTAAAAACCTTCACCTGCTTTTCGGCACGGAAGTCAAATATTATACTCCTTATAAAGCGGATGGTTACTCACCGGTGCTCGGACAATTCTATTACCAGGATGTGCAAACCATTAGTCTTAAGCTGCCGGAAATTGCATTGTACCTGCACCTGCGTATCAAGCGCTTCACTGCCTATGTGCGGGGTGAAAACTTGAATTCACTGCGTATTAAAGACGAATTTGGCTTTACCAATAATAACCTGGCTGCGCCTTTATATCCCTACCAGGGCCTACAAATCCGGTTGGGAATTTTCTGGAGTTTCGTAAACTAGGGAGCGTTTGTGTTCATAGATTTTTTAACCACAAGGGGCACTAACAAGGCACAATGGACACTAGGAGAGCATGAGAAGTCACGATCCGTTTCCTGACAATAGCTAAAAATATTATCAGGTTGTCCTGGTGCTCTTTGTGCCTCCCTTGTGCCCCTTGTGGTTAACAAAAGTGATCGCCTTCCGGGTAATTGAAAACTATTGAATCCTTCCAATCAGTGATTAACAAATAGTTATCTTCCCGAAACAAAATTCTGCCGTAACTTCGCTATTGAAATGAAAAAAGCCTTCGCACTTTTTATTACTGTTTTATACCTTGCTGTATCCACCGGTCTTGTGCTGGAGATTCATCATTGTATGGGCGAAGTTGCTGATTTCAGTGTTATGGCTTCGAAGGAAAGTTTTTGCGGTTCTTGCGGTATGCCCAAAGATTCCAACTCATGCTGCAAGGACGAATTGAAAATTGTTAAACTCCAGGACTCTCATAAACTACTGAATAGTAACTACCAGCTTGAATCACCACATTCACCAATTCCCAACCACTATGGTTACTTAAACGATCGCAAGCTCAGCCGAATTCTGACAGCAAAAGGCCATAGCAATCCCCCACCAGGTCTTTCATCACCTCCGTTATATATAGTTAACTGCGCTTTTCGTATCTGATCACCTCTTATCTGAAACTCTCCTGATAGACATCTTGTAGATAAAATCAGGTGTTTGTTAAATCTACTTTTCCTTTAAGGTGTTCACTTCATAACTATATAATCATGAAAAAAATATTTGTAATTCTTATACTGCTTGGTACTGTTGTTACTACAAACGCGCAATTTAAATCTGCTATGTTGCAGGCCAGCGGATTAACCTGCGCGATGTGCACAAAGGCAATTAACAAATCGCTTGAGAAGCTCTCTTTTATACAATCAATAAATCCTGATATAAAGAATTCGGCATTTAATATTCAATTTAAACAAGGTGCATCTGTTAATATTGATCAGCTAAAAAAGGCGGTGCAGGACGCCGGCTTTTCTGTGGCAAGACTCAAGCTGACCGGTAACTTTATAAATGTTGCGGTGAAGAACGATGAACATGTTCAGATCAATGGTAACACTTTCCATTTTTTAAACGTGAGTAACCAAACGCTTGATGGCAAAAGAGAAATCACCATCGTGGATAAAAACTTCGTCAATACAAAAGAGTTTAACAAATTTAGTGAAGCAACACAAATGACCTGTGTGAAAACAGGACATGCTGCTGCCTGTTGCAGCAAGGACGGTATAAAGGACAATGCGCGCGTTTATCATGTTACTATTTAGTTAGCAGCATTCAGCTGGTGGCCGCAGATTTGTATACCTGCACACCGTTAAATCAAAAAAACAATAATGAATACTTTTGCAGCAAAGTATCTGATTAAAATACGGTTCAGTTTCCTGGTGACCGGTTTGGTATCCTGCTTTCTCTTGTTTTCAATATCGGCGCCCGCGCAGTTGGCGCCTGGTCAAAAAGCCCCTGACATTGTTCTACCCGATGAAAACGGCAGAATAAAAAAATTGTCGGATCTAAATGGGAAGGTGGTACTTGTTGATTTTTGGGCGTCCTGGTGTGGCCCCTGCAGAAGAGCCAATCCCAGTCTTGTGCTTTTGTATAACAAGTATAAAAAGAGTGGATTTGAAATCTATAGTGTTAGTATAGATGATGAAAAAAAAGCATGGAAGAATGCCATCGAGCAGGATAAGCTATCATGGTCGAATGTTATTGAAACCGGTGGTTGGGAAGGACGCGTTGCCACAAACTGGAAGGTAGATATTGTTCCAACCTCTTACCTGCTCGACAGGTCGGGCAAAGTAATTGTCGTTGACCCTTTTGGAAAACAACTGGAACGGGCAGTAGCAAAACAACTTAATGTAAAAGAATGAAACTGGCAATCTGTTTAACTCTTTGCGCTTTTGCTGTGCTCCGAGCTGTGGGGCAGGAGTTGTTTGTTTTTACAGAACCGGCTTCAAATATGCCGACCCGTTCGGTAGCACCGAAGTTAACGTTCCGGGCGCCAGTAACTATGGAGAAGAAAATAAAGCAGCGTTACACGCCTGAACTGATGTTTGGTTTCAGCAAGCAGTTGATGGTACACGTTAGTTCTTCCTTTTCTGATTTTTCTGATTCGAAGTTGAGGTGGGAATCCCTGAAGCTATATGGTAAATGGCGGTTTTACTCCAACGATGAAGTGCATAAACATTTCAGGCTGGCAGCTTTTGGCGAAGGCGCTTATTCCCGTAATCCCTTTATTTATTCCGACATAAACCTCGATGGCGATAACAGCGGTTTGCAGGCAGGATTGATCGCTACGCAGTTGGTGAATAAACTGGCTGTTTCTGCCACTACCAGTGTTATCAGGGTTTTTGATAAGAAAGAGGAACATTCCGGAAATGCAGAAAAAACTCTGGCGGCTGTTAGTTATAGCGTATCAGCAGGATATCTTTTGTTTCCCCGTAATTACACGGATTACAGTCAGCCAAATCTTAATATATATATCGAAATGCTGGGTATGCAGGGGCTCGATGAAAAGCACTACATGATAGATCTTGCACCATCCCTGCAGCTTATCTTAAACAGCAATTTTAAAATAAACGCCGGCTACCGTTTCCAGCTAAACGGAAATATGAACAGGATGGCGGAACGTACCTGGCTAATAGGAATAGAGCGAACCTTTCTCTGATTGTAGCTACTGCACAATTAATCTATCCAATCACCTCAAGCAATAAAAATCCCGGCCCAAAAAATGAGCCGGGAAAATAAATATCTACAAACTTAATCGCCAAAAGCTGACAGCTGACGGCTGATAGCTGAAAGCTACTAATATCTATACATCTCAGTCTTAAACGGACCTTCCTTAGGAATACCCAGGTAAGCGCTTTGTGCTGGTGTAAGTTCTTCCAGTTCTACACCAATTTTAGCAAGGTGCAAACGGGCAACTTTCTCGTCAAGGTGCTTTGGTAAAACGTACACTTTATTTTCGTAGTTGCTGTAGTTCGTCCAAAGTTCAATCTGTGCCAGGGTTTGGTTTGTGAAAGAGTTACTCATCACAAACGAAGGGTGACCAGTTGCACAGCCAAGATTTACAAGACGTCCTTCTGCCAGGATAATCAGGTCACTGCCATTAATATTGTACAAATCAACCTGTGGTTTTATGGTGTCTTTGGTATGGCCGTAATTGTCGTTCAACCACGACATGTCGATTTCGATATCAAAATGACCAATATTACAAACGATCGCTTTGTCTTTCATCACGCGGAAATGCTCTTCTGTGATCAGGTCGCGACAACCACTTGCAGTTACGATGATATCCGCTTCCTTAACGGCATCAATCATTTTCTTAACTTCAAAACCGTCCATTGCAGCTTGTAAAGCACAGATAGGATCGATTTCTGTTACGATAACACGAGCACCTGCGCCTCTCAATGAATCGGCAGAGCCTTTGCCCACATCTCCATAACCACCAACAACGGCAACTTTACCTGCCATCATGATATCTGTAGCGCGACGGATCGCATCTACCAGCGATTCACGGCAACCATATTTATTATCAAACTTTGATTTTGTAACGCTGTCATTAACATTGAAAGCGGGTACAGGCAGGGTGCCTTTTTCCATTCTTTCATATAAACGGTGAACGCCTGTAGTTGTTTCTTCAGATAACCCCTTAACGTGTTGTATCAGTTCGGGGTATTTATCAAAAACCATATTTGTAAGGTCACCACCATCATCAAGGATCATATTTAACGGGCGATCAGCGCCGCCAAAGAACAATGTCTGTTCAATACACCAGTCAGCATCTTGTTGTGACTGTCCTTTCCAGGCAAAAACGCCAATACCTGAAGCGGCAATAGCAGCAGCGGCGTGGTCTTGTGTAGAAAAAATATTACATGAGCTCCATTTAACTTCTGCTCCAAGGGCCACGAGGGTTTCAATCAGTACGGCTGTCTGGATGGTCATATGTAAACAACCAGCAACACGCGCGCCTTTTAAAGGCTGTGTAGAACCATATTCGGTTCTTAATGCCATAAGACCCGGCATTTCAGCTTCAGCTAACCTGATTTCTTTTCTACCCCAATCGGCGAGGCTCATATCTGCTACCTTATACTTCAAACTGAAGTCGATAGATGAATTTGTTATGCTTGACATCATTAAAACTATTTGATTTTGCGCAAATTTAAAATTATCCTGGAATATATGCAACTTATGTTATTGCTGTTTGATCTTTTATCGTTAAAAGTTAAACAAAACGAGATCGTGTAGTTAGGTGTTGAATACAGCAATCAGTCGTCCGCCATCAGCTATCAGCCAAAACAACAAATGTCGAAACCTTTTCAGATTTCGACAATTATCAGTTGTGAATGTAAAGATTCAGTTTAATTGAAATGCTTTGTGATGAAAGTTATAAACTGATCATCACCCATTTTATTGGAAGTGCTTTCGCTGGAAACAACATTCTTATATTGTGGTGTGTCGGCGAGGAACTTCATAAATTGCTCTTGTACCTGGCCAGTACCAGTTATATGTATTTCATCTGGATTGGTCATTTTACCGGCAATTTCTTTGAAGAACTTTTGCATTAACGCGATTTCCTGGTTGTTCGATGCATTCTCATTGGAGTTGCTTGCCGCGCCCGGATTTTTAACGATCCCAAGAATTCCAAAATCTCCGCTGTCTACATCAGTTTTTCCTGCAACGGTTGCAACATGCGAATCCATCCAAACGCCGTACTGCCTTTTCTTATTTCCACTCATATTATATTGTTTTGTTTAAAGGTAAGTTTAATAAATGACGATGATGTGCTTGTGTAACGCTCAACCCGGTATCCAATATATTAGAACGTTTTCGCAACTATAAAAGACTTGATTTCACCTGATAGTTTTCTTAGGAAAGCATTTCCCTGATCTTTTTTACCACAACTTTATCAATTGGCAGTGTTATCATTTCTTCCGAAAAATCTTTCCAGGCAATAAACCGGAAGGTTTCAATTTCGTTCTTTTCTTTATAAATCAGGAGTTGCGCTTCATCAAAATCAAATGCTTTATCTCTTAGCGCGCAGGTAATAGGTTCCAGCGCTTTTGCAAAATAGTAGATGGCGATGATCTGGTGGCCGTTATTAAATGCCGAAAGCTGGAAATAGTCAGTGGTATAAATATGGTCGCCAATCTCAACTTCCAGGTTCATCTCTTCTTTAAACTCTCTTTTAAGACAGTCCCTTGTACCTTCACCAAATTCCAGTCCACCTCCCGGGAACTTTGTATAATATTCTCCCCTTATATATTCATCACTTACGAGTACGCTGTTGTTTTCGCCAAGCAGTATCCCGTATACCCTCACATTAAAAAGTTGCATGTTTTAAAATAGTTTTTTTCTGAGGAAGAACCAGCCTATAACCAGTGAAATAACCAATGACAGTAACACAGGAATGTAAAACGCAAAGGGCGAGTGTGCATAGGGGATAGGCACATTCATGCCGTAAATACTTGCAACCAGAACGGGAAATGTTAACACGATGGTGATTACAGATAATCGCTTTAATACATCATTCTGATTATTTGCAATGATACTGGCATAAGCATCCAGCGTACTGCTCAGGATATTTGTATAGATATTAGCCATCTCGAGCGCCTGTGAGTTATCGACGATCAGGTCATTCAAAAATTCTCGCTCCTCTTCGTTCAGCGCAAGGAAATTAGTTCTCTCCAGTTTCATTAATAACAACTCATTTGAGCGAAGCGCGGTAATAAAATATACCAGGCTTTTCTGGATACGCATCAGATCGAGTAATTGTTCGTTACGGTTACTGGCGTACAGTTTCTGTTCCAAAACATTTCTGCGCTGGTTGATCTCTTTAAGGTACTCCAGGAAATTCTGCACCACTTTTTCAAAGATCTTCAGCACCATCATCTTGCGGTTATCAGGATGGCGGTTCTGGAAAGTGCTTAGGAACTTTTTAATCGCTGAGTTCTCAAAAGAGTTTACCGTTACTATCTGGTTATGGGTAAGAATAATACAGATTGGTATTGTGATATAAAACGCATCGCTCTCATTGAAGGAATTGTTCTCAGTGGGTGTTTTGATAACAATCAGCTTGACATTGTCTTCTTCCTCGAAACGAGTGCGCTCATCAATATCCAGTGAATCGGTGAGGAAGTCTAGCGGGATATCCAGGCTGTTGGATAATTCTGAGAATTCCTCCTGTTTCAGTGGGGGCAGCACGTTCACCCAGGCGCCCTCGTCGGGGCTCTCGATGGCAATCGTTTGATGATTGATATTTCTAAAGTACTGAATCACAGCCCGACAAATATAGTTTGAAAGTAGGGAAGTCTGTAGATCGTAAAGTCTGAATATGAAAATATCTGTAAATGGTCCATTGCTTTATAATCTGAAGCCTGTAGTTCATTGGACAGTTGACGTAACATTTACTCTTCCGCCAATCCAATGTTTCCTTCGAACACTTTCTGTGCTGGTCCACTTAGCCAGATATTATGATAGGAACCCTTGCTAACGCGGTCATACTCTACGGTTAACTTACCGCCTTTTGTTATTACCTCTACATTGTTAAAACCTGTTTCATTGTGGTAACAAACGAGTGCGCTTGCTGTAACCCCGGTGCCGCAACTGAGTGTTTCGTCTTCTACTCCGCGCTCATAAGTGCGCACTGTTATTTCATCATCATCTTTTTGTTCCACGAAATTTACGTTGATGCCTTTCTTTGCAAAGTAATTGCTGTAGCGGATCTCCCTGCCTTTTTCGAACACATCCAGATCCATTACGTCGTTCAATATTTTCACATAGTGCGGTGAGCCAGTATCCACGATCGCATCGCCATGATAGGCCTCTACTTTATCAACGTCTTTCATTTTTAAGCTCACGATGATATTGTCATCGATCTCGGCTTCATGATCGCCGTCTATCGCGGAAAAACGATACATGCTTTTACGAATGCCGCTATGATTGGCGAACATTACCAGGCATCGTCCGCCATTTCCACACATGCTGCTTTCGTTGCCATCGGAGTTGTAATACTTCATGTCAAAATCATAACCTTCTTTCAGGTTTAGCAACATAAGGCCGTCGGCCCCGATGCCGAACTTGCGATCACAAAGAAACTTGATATGTTGAGGTGTTAGGGAATCATAACTATTATCCCGGTTATCTAAAATTACAAAGTCGTTGCCGGTGCCCTGGTATTTTGAAAATTTAATGGTCATACTTAGAAAATATCAATAATGTAACAGGGCGCGAAATTACGATAATTGTTTGAACCGGTGATCAATGATATGCCTGCGGGAAATGTTTGCTGCAGAGTGCTCAGCTATCAGCTATCAGCAATCAGCCATCGGGAATCAGCGTCCGGCTGAAGTGCCAGGTGGTATCAATGGGTTGATTAATTTCCAGCGGAAGGCCCAAACTAGGATGGTAAATCATCGCAACAGGGCCCGGCGCCTAATTCGACATTGGGCCGTTCCGCTGGAACAGAGATTATCTATGTATAGATGCTACCCACCTTGCGGGGCTGACTAAAAAGGCTAATAAGAAGTCGGGCTGTTGGTGTTTGGTTCCCCTCCTTAAAAAGGAGGGGAACCGGTGCTATCCTCGTAATTTTTTGGCCACCTTTTTAGTCAGCCCCGAAAAGAAAATCAACTTCGAACAATTTGTATTACTGCTTCCACCCAACGAGAATTAAACGGCAACTGGTTTGTATTCCCTCATTCCAGAGGAACGATCGGTGGGTAGAAAAAAACAAGAATCCGATCTGTTCCAGCGGAACGGCCCTACGTAGCATAGGTAAATCAACGCACCATGGGAGTCGGCGTCTAACTCGTCTTTGGCCGGGGGCTGACTAGAAAGGTAGCAAAAAAGTTAAGAGGATAGCACCATATTCCCTCGAATGGAGAGGACGTTGCCCAACGGGCGTAACGGAGGTGGGTCCACGAGGCGGGTTGTCTCGTGGGGCTGTGAATGGTGCTTCATCATCAGCGCTTTTAGGCTTAATCCCTCACTGTTGGCCGACAGCACCCACCCCCTTTTGGCCGTCGGCTCAAACGTCCCCCCCAAGGATGGGATATGCTACCAGCCTGAGTTTCACGGCAAACGATTATGATCTTTTTTCGATTGTGAGATGTTGAAAAGATCTCCTAGGTTGTTCGTTAACTTAGTG
>JBBPYM010000190.1:0-4616 GCA_038199905.1 Chitinophagales bacterium
ATACCAATGGTCGATTATGGAAATAAGTTCATGAAGTTTGAAGGCGATGATGTTACAGTAATCGTTAAGGCTGGTATATTTAATCCTACAAAACACAAACTCAGTTATTACGATGAAAAGTTCCTGACAAAAATCGACGGTAAAGGATATTATGGCAACTATGGCAAACTGCCGAAAACCTTCGTGGAGTCTGTGACCATATTAGTGAATAAGGATACTGTAAAGATACCAGACATAGCTTATGTAGACCTGTATAACCCAAGCTTCATTTATAAAGATGCGTCT
The DNA here is from genome assembly GCA_038199905.1 of Chitinophagales bacterium. Classification (GTDB taxonomy): domain Bacteria; phylum Bacteroidota; class Bacteroidia; order Chitinophagales; family Chitinophagaceae; genus JADCRZ01. Next base: position 286 of record JBBPYM010000190.1, read on the forward strand.
GGTACGGAAAGAACGCTTAACAGTGTTTATTTTTCAGCTGACAAACGTACTATGTATATTTACCTGCTAAATAAAGAAGACAGGGGCAGCTATGAAGTAACATGGATAATACAGGACAAAAAATACCTGCGCCGGGTAGTGGATTTTAATCTCTTAAAATAATTCCCAACTATACAATGACAAAACGATTGACCAGGCTGGCCGCCTTTTTTATTGCCGCAGTGTTTTATATATTCACAGCTTCTGCGCAGCAAAAGATCACACCGGAAACCGCTCTCAAAAGTTATTTGAACAATGGAGATACAAGCTTTCATTGGGAACTCAAAGATACTTTTAACATCGGCTCCGTAAAAGGTTACAACCTGCTGCTGACCTCGCAAAAGTGGCGGACATCTGTTTGGACACACCAGCTCACGATCTTTGTACCCGCTGAAGTTTCGCACGATGGCGCCTTATTATTTATAACGGGTGGTTCCATAAAAAACGGGTTGCCGAACTGGAGTGGACCTGCCGATAAGGTTTTTGACGGTATCGCGAAAATTGCAGGTGATAACAAAGCTATTGCAGCCGTTCTCAGACAAACACCCAATCAGCCTTTGTATGGAAATCTAACTGAAGACGCGTTGATTTCCTACACGCTGCATAACTTTAAGAATGACGGTGATTATTCATGGCCCTTACTGTTCCCTATGGTTAAAGGTGCTGTGCGGGCGATGGATGCGGTGCAGGCTTTTGCCAGAGAGAACCTTAAAAAAAATGTCAGCAATTTCGTTGTCTCAGGTGCTTCCAAGAGAGGATGGACCACCTGGCTTACAGGGGCAAATGATAAGAGAGTAATCGGTATCGTTCCTATGGTAATTGACGTTCTGAACATGCCGGTTAGTTTAGACTACCAGATTAAAACCTGGAAGGAATACAGCGTGCAAATAGAGGACTATGTAAAGCTGGGCATCCCACAGGCAGCTCATACCGAGTCGGGCACCGCCATAACTACTATGGTTGATCCATATTCTTACCGGAAGAGCCTTGATATTCCCAAAATGCTAATTATGGGAACCAATGATCCATACTGGGTGGTGGATAATGTTAAAAATTTTATCGACAGCGTACCGGGCAAATACCTGTTAAATTATGTGCCCAACGCAGGTCATGATCTTGGCGATGGTAAGCAGGCCTTCGAAGGGTTGAGCGCTTTTTTTGGTATCACCATTGGTAATAAAAAGTACCCGGAGAATAAATGGAAGGCAACGGAGAATGGCAAGCAGGCCACGCTCTCGATTACTGCAACAGGAAAGAGCCTGGTAGATGTTATTCTTTGGTCAACTTCTTCTGAGGACCTGGATTTCAGGAATGAAAAATGGACGTCTAAAAGTCTGGGTATCAGCCAGCAGTCGAAGTTTAACGTTACAAAACCTTTCCCCCAGACGGGTTACGGCGCTTTTTATGTTGATCTCAAATATAAAGATGATAAAGGCGGCACCTACCTGGTGAGCACCAGAGTATACACTACTGATAATAGTAAGATATTGTAGTGTTTAAGATCGGCCATCAATAAGAGAATAATAATTGCTCAAACTTATAGCGATTTCATTTTTTTTTGTACTTTTATTACTCACCAAAGAAAAGGAGGTATTCATGCTATCAACAGATCAATCATGGACACCTTCGGTAACTAACAGTTAACCGAAAGTTCATAAAAATAATCTGATGACGCTAGCAGCGTCAAGGCCACTAAGGAGTTCTTAGTGGCTTTTTTTGTTGGAGGTTTTGTAAATGATGGAGATGATTGTTTTTTTTTAACCGCAGAGGAACTGTGCGGTTAAATAAAGCTCTCAACACAAACGGTTGAATTCTCCTTAAAATTATTAACCAGCAATACCTATTTCTTCACATTGATCTCAATAGTATTAGAGAGCCTCCCGCCATAAGAACGATGTATGCCATCAGCGAACTGTAAGGTAAGCACATGTTTACCAGGGGTCAATGGAAGGATTGTTTCTGTTTGTCCTTTGCCAAAATGCAGGTGTGTGCTGTCTTTTCCCACAACAACACCGGCTGCTGTTGAATCGCCGGCGTCGATCAATAGATGATGATGCCCTTTTCCAGGTACAATTATACCGGCAGTATCAACGGTAATATTATCAGCACCCATTACTACTTTAACGGGAGAGCTAACTGTCTGACCGTTTTTGAGGTTCTTAAAATATACTTTAGCACCCTCTGGGATGTCCGGAACAGGCTCGTTTGTTGTCATCGCCATGTCGTGATGGGGAGCATCAGTTGTTACCAGCGTATCTACTTTGGATTCTGAAGATTGGTCAGCACCGGAGTTACAGGAGGCGACAAGGCCGATTACCAAAGCTGCAGGAATAAAAAGAAGTTTGTTCATTTTAAATGATTTATGTTTTAGGGGTAAATATAACGGAAAGGATCTTAGAAGATAAAACGCGCTATAATCCAGTTGGATTGGCCACTGGAAATAACATGGATTTGTGTTCTCTATCGCCACTTTTCAGTGTGGGATTATTAAGGCACGGTTGAGCGCCCGGATTATCTGCCAGATTTAAGTATTCTAACTGTTACCAATAGCTGCCCGACGTGGCGCATGGTATGTTCAGCGGAATGTACCAGCAGTCCTATAACTGTGGATGGCAGTTTCGCCCTCCCCACCTCCCTTGCTACTGTAAGCGAATCTTCCGTGATTGTTTTAAGTGTATCCACGCATTTGTTTACCTGGCGATTAAAGCTTTCAACAAGTTGCCGGCTGCCGCACCCCGGGAAAGGTGGTTCTTTTTCAGAAGCCAGCCGCTGGAGTTGTTCCTGATTTAGTGCTTCTCCTTTTGCATAGGTAAAAAGCCTGTCTGCCACCCCTGTCAAATGTTGCAGGTGAAAGCCTGGAGTTGCAAGCCCGGCCGGGCTTTCCCAAAGTAGTTCATCCGGGAACTGGTGCATTAGATCTGTTACTTCCTCCTTTGCCTGCAAAAGCGCATGCGCAACTGGCTGCAACAAAGGTAGTATTCCGGGCAGGTCCCCTCGTAGCCATACTTCCATTTTCGTGGATAATTTTAATTGATTAATTGTTAATGCTAAATTCGTAATCAAATTGCGAGCATGCAAATCTTTTTTCAGCGATAGCAGCCATTAACAATAACAACCACTAATATCATTAAAATGGCTTCTTCCAAATTACCGATATACATGGCTTTGGGCGCAAACTTCGTAATTGCGGTTACCAAGTTCATTGCTGCGGGCATAACCGGCAGTTCCGCGATGATATCAGAAGGCATTCACTCGCTGGTAGACACGGCCAATGAAATATTACTGCTTTTCGGTATAAAAAAAAGTCAAAAACCGGCAGATGAAAAAAGACCCTTTGGTTATGGCAAAGAACTCTACTTCTGGGCCTTCATTGTTTCTATCCTTATTTTCGGACTGGGTGGCGGGATATCGTTTTATGAGGGCGTCACGCACCTGCAGCACCCCGAGATGATCAAAGATCCCTTCTGGAATTATATTGTTCTGGCAGTAGCCTTTGTGTTTGATGGTGTATCTTTTATTACTGCTTTTAAGGAATTTAACCGCCAAAGAGGGGAGCAGCCATTCTGGGCGGCGGTTAAAAAAAGTAAGGACCCGTCGACTTTTGTAGTGTTATTTGAAGATGCGGCGGACCTGTTAGGATTGATAGTGGCTTTCCTGGGGGTATGCCTGGGACATACATTGAACGACCCTTTTTATGATGCTGCAGCTTCCCTGGTCATTGGTGTTATTCTAACATCCATATCCGTGGTGCTTGCCAGGGAAAGCCGGAGCCTGCTTATGGGTGAGAGCGTGGGCAAGACAATGCTGGGTGAACTGGTAAAAATTGCTGAAGCTGAGCCGACAGTGAAGGAAGTGATCAGCGCTCCATCCATGTACCTCGCCCCGGAAGAAATATTGGTGTTGTTAAATATTAGTTTTCACCCTGGTCCATCCAGTCACGAGGTAACCGAGTCGATCAAACAAATTCGTTGTAACATCCAACAGAAATACCCCTCCATCAAACAGGTGTTTATTCAACCGGTATAACCTGGTTCATAGCATTCTGAACCACGGAGACAGAGAGGCACGGAAGAGACACGGTTTTTTAACGAACGGCGGCTCCTCAAGTTGTCATACTTCCGGGTTCCCTCTGTGCCTCCCTGTCTCCGTGGTATAATACCATTTCCAACCACGGAGGAAGGGAGGCACGGAAGAGACACGGTTTTTTAAAGAACGGCGGCTCCTCAAGTTGTCATACTACCGGGTTCCCTCTGTGCCTCCCTGTCTCCGTGGTTTAATACCATTTCGAACCA
>JBBPYM010000191.1:0-6680 GCA_038199905.1 Chitinophagales bacterium
CGATTGAGTTTCGAGTCCGGCAAAAGTAGGCAATACAATTTTAATGCCTTAAGTACATTTAATTATTCACAATGCTGTATAAGTATGCATAACGTTGTTTTGGGCTGTTTTTATATATTTGCAGCAAATATTACTAAAACTTTTAGTTAGCTTCGGCATTGAAATGATAGCATCGCCGTTAACGCAGTGGAATTTTACCAACAAAACCGCTAACCAATAAACTGAAATAACCAGCTATACAAGATCCAATATGGCAGAAAAAAATTTGTTTGATTACACGGAGGATAGTATTAAAAGCCTCGACTGGCGCGAACATATCCGGCTACGCCCGGGTATGTACATTGGTAAACTGGGCGATGGCAGCAGTCCGGATGACGGCATTTATGTATTATTAAAGGAAGTGCTTGACAACTGTGTAGATGAGCACACCATGGGCCATGGAAAATATATTGACATTACAATCCAGGAGAAAACAGTTACAGTCCGCGACTATGGCCGCGGAATTCCCCTGGGTAAGGTCGTTGATGTGGTAAGTAAAATTAATACCGGTGCTAAATACGATAGCAAAGCATTTCAAAAAAGCGTGGGACTGAACGGGGTAGGTACAAAAGCCGTAAATGCTCTGAGCAATTATTTTAAGGTAACAGCTTACCGCGAAGGCAAAGAAAAAACGGCCGAATTTGAAAAAGGTATCCTGCTTAAAGAACATAAAGAGGGAAGAACATCAGAAGAAAATGGCACCCTGGTAACGTTCATACCCGACGATACCGTTTTCAAAAACTTCCACTATCTCGCAGAACACCTCGACGGCCAATTATGGAACTATTGTTACCTGAACGCCGGCCTGGTAATGAACCTGAATGGCAAAAGATATGTAAGTAAAAACGGGCTGCTGGACCTTTTGCAGCGTAAAACAAACGCAGATGAGATACGTTATCCGATCATACACCTTAAAGGTCCTGACATAGAAGTGGCCATTACGCATGAAAATCAATACGGTGAAGAATATTACAGTTTTGTAAACGGCCAGTTCACTACGCAGGGTGGCACACATCTCGTAGCTTTCAGGGAAGCCTTCGTAAAGACGATCCGCGATTATTTCAAAAAAGATTATGATGTAAGCGACATCAGAGCCAGCATTTGCGCCGCGATTTCTATCCGTGTGCAGGAGCCTGTCTTTGAAAGCCAGACAAAAACCAAGCTTGGGTCGCAGGTTGTTTATGAGGATGGACCCTCCGTGCGAAATTTCATCGGTGATTTTCTTTCTAAAGAACTAAATAATTTCCTGCATAGAACGCCCGCGACCGCCGATGCCCTCAAGCGGCGCATTGAGCAAAGTGAACGGGAAAGAAAAGAACTGGCCGGTATAAAAAAGCTGGCTAATGAGAGAGCTAAAAAGGCAAACCTGCACAACAAAAAACTGCGCGACTGTCGCTTCCATTACAATGACGAGCCGAATGGTAAAGACAAAGATCGGATCGTAGAGAAGCAAAAAGAAAGCACCATTTTTATTACCGAAGGTGATTCCGCAAGTGGTTCCATCACCAAATCTAGAAGTGTTGAAACGCAGGCTGTATTTAGTTTACGTGGAAAACCGCTCAACTCTTTCGGGCTCACAAAAAAGATCGTCTACGAGAACGAGGAATTTAACCTCTTGCAACACGCATTAAATATAGAAGATGGGTATGAAGGGCTGCGGTATAACAACATCATTATTGCAACCGATGCCGATGTAGACGGTATGCATATCCGCCTGCTCATGATGACGTTCTTCCTCCAATTCTTTCCTGACCTCGTAAAAAACAACCATCTTTATATTCTTGAAACACCGCTCTTCAGGGTAAGAAACAAACAACAAACCATTTATTGTTATGATGAAAAGGAAAAGCAGGCAGCTACTAAAAAGCTTGGCAACAAACCCGAAACAACCCGTTTTAAAGGACTGGGAGAGATCAGTCCTGATGAATTCGGTCGCTTTATAGGTCCGGATATGCGCGTTCAACCGGTACTGATGATGCCTGACACGCATATCCAGCAACTGCTGGAATATTATATGGGAAAAAACACCCAGCAACGCCAGGACTTTATCATCGGCAACCTGAAAGTAGAAGTTGATCTGATTAATGATGTTGCCGGCCTCGATCCTAATTAAGGTAACGCGCAGCCTTACGCTTTCCTGGTGAAAACTGTTAGGCACTAGCCAAATACACAAAGAAATGAGTTTCAAACAATGATCCATATAGTTTTCCAACAACCCGATGTTGAAGTACTTAAAACAAGTTTTGAACTCGATCAGACCCTGCAGGGTGATATTGTAGAGATAAAAGATGATTTTGCAGTGGGTCCGTTACAGAACATTTATACTGAAGAAGGCATAGCCGCCCGCAAACAATGGTGGCGGGAAGTACTTGCCGGTGGCGATTACGACGGATCGGTAGACAATGAGTCAGAAGACAATGAACGCATAGTGCAAGACCTGGTCGGTCGGCTGGAAACAAACCCAGCCGAAATAGCATGGATATGGGCAGCACAAAACAAACACGATGTAAGTGGCTATTACTGGCTAATGAGTCAACTTAGTCAATTCCAGGGCCGCCTGTTTATATTGTACCTGAACAACCTTCCGTTTATCAATGAAAAGGGCAATATATTTTACCCGGTAAATCTTTCCGAGATCCAGCCAAAAGAGTTTCTAAAGGCAAAAAAGCTGGCGAGATTAGTTTCACTAAGTGAATTTGAAATTGATCCTGACGAATGGAAAAAACTTACGGAAGCCAACAAATCCGTCCGTTTACTCGAAGGAGGAAAAAAATTAACTCAACATGATGATGATTTTTACGACACAGAACTGCTCAAATTTATAAATACAGACTGGATTAAGGTAAGCAAGTTGATAAACGGCTTTTTGAACAAGTCCGCTCACACTACCGGCGATGCATACCTGCTGTGGCGGGTAAAAAAGATGATAGAAAACGAGAAGCTTGATGCGCAGGGGGAACTAAAGAATATGAAAGATTTCGAAGTGAAGACTAGATCTGTACAACCCGAGCTGATTAACGGATAAATACAAACTATGAAAGCTTTACTGGCGTTGGAAGAAACCTCGATGTTCCTGTTTAGCATCCTTATATTCTCTACACTACCTTATGCATGGTGGTGGTTCCTGGTGTTAATACTGGCGCCCGATATCAGTATGGTTGGTTACCTGGTGAACCCTAAAAATGGTGCCATCGTTTACAATTTTTTTCATCACAAAGCACTGGCGATATTTTGCATGGCTGTTGGGTTCTATCTGCGCAATGATGCGTGGATACTGGTAGGCGCTATCTTGTTCGGCCACTCGTCCCTTGACAGGTCAATGGGTTATGGATTGAAATATTTCTCAGGTTTCAAACATACTCACCTCGGTGAGATCGGTAAATAACATGGACATAAAAGGTATACATCATATTGCCATTATCACCTCAGATTACCTGGAGAGTAAGCGGTTTTACACCGAGGTCCTCGGCTTTGTTATCATGGCAGAAACTTATCGCGCAGAGCGAAATTCTTACAAACTGGATCTTTCAATAAACGGAAAGTACCAGGTAGAACTATTTTCTTTCCCAGATTTCAGGGAACGCGCGTCATTCCCTGAAGCCAAAGGTCTTCGGCACCTGGCTTTTGAAGTGGAGGATATCGAATCCGCTGTCAGTGAGCTGGTATCAAAAGGAGTGGAAGTACAGGAGGTGAGAGTAGACAAATTAACGCAGAAGAAATTTGCCTTCTTTTATGATCCCAACGGTCAGCCGCTGGAGTTATACGAAGAAAGGCCGAACTATCCAGTTTAAAATGAATTTATACATTAGATTAACAGGCAAAAGTAATGAGCGAAGAGAACGTACCCCATCATTTAACAGATGATAAAACTGGCGTATCAGGTCAATACCAGACCTGGTTCCTTGAATATGCTTCCTATGTAATTCTGGAACGCGCTGTGCCTGCGCTCGAAGACGGCCTTAAGCCGGTACAACGACGCATCCTGCATGCCATGAAGGAAATGGATGATGGCCGTTTTAACAAAGTGGCAAATATTATCGGCCAGTCGATGCAATACCATCCCCATGGTGATGCAAGCATCGGCGATGCACTTGTAAACCTTGGGCAAAAAGACTTGCTGATTGATACGCAGGGAAACTGGGGTGATATACGTACCGGTGCATCGGCTGCTGCTGCTCGTTATATAGAAGCAAGACTGTCGAAGTTTGCGCTGGACGTGGCCTTCAACGATAAAACAACAGATTGGGCACTGAGTTATGATGGCCGCAAGAGCGAACCCGTAACGCTTCCCATGAAGTTTCCATTGCTGTTGGCGCAGGGTGCCGAAGGTATTGCAGTGGGACTGGCAACGAAAATTCTTCCACATAATTTCTGCGAACTTATTGAAGCTTCTATAAGATACCTGCGTGGCAAAAAGATTGAATTTTACCCCGACTTTCAAACAGGTGGAATGATGGATGTTACAAACTATAACGAAGGCCGTCGTGGTGGTAAAGTAAGAATACGCGTTCACATTGAAGAGTTTGATAAAAAAACACTGATCATTAAAGATGTTCCTTATGGTGTAACTACGCCACAATTGATTGACTCCATTATTAAAGCCAACGACCAGGGAAAAATCAAAATAAAAAAGGTAGTAGATAATACAGCCGCCGAGGTAGAACTACAGATAGACCTTGCTCCAGGTATTTCTCCTGATATTACGATTGATGCATTATACGCTTTTACAGATTGCGAAGTAAGCGTATCACCCAATACCTGCGTAATCCTCGATAACAAGCCCCGCTTCATGGGTGTGTATGAATTATTGAGAACTTCGGCAGATAACACAAAGGATCTATTAAAACGCGAACTGGAAATCCGCCTGGCTGAACTTCAGGAAAAATGGCATTTTACTTCCCTGGAGAAGATATTCTTTGAAGAAAAGATATACAAGGAGCTGGAAAAAAAACACGAAACCTGGGAAAAAGTATTGGACGCTATTGATAAGGCTTTTGGTCCATTCAAAAAACTGCTCCGTCGCGAAATAAGCAGGGAGGATATTATTAAACTAACGGAAAAGCCTGTCCGCCGCATTTATAAATTGGATATCGAGGACCTTCTCAAACAGATCAAGGGTCTTGAAGCTGAAATAAAACAGGTTAAACATGATATTGCAAACCTGGTAGATTTCGCCGTAGCTTACTATGAAAACCTGCTAAAAAAGTATGGCAAGGGTCGAGAAAGGAAAACTGAGATCAAACTCTTTGATACAATACAGGCCAGGCACGTAGCAATCGCTAACGTTAAGGTATATGTCAACAGGTCAGACGGCTTTATTGGCACCGGCTTAAAAAAGGATGAATTTGTGGCCGATTGTTCAGACCTGGATGATATTATAGCTTTTACCAAGGCAGGCAAAATGAAAGTGGTAAAGGTTGCTGAGAAGTCATTTATCGGGAAAGACATTATCCATGTTGCGGTGTTTCAAAAAAACGATGAGCGCACCACTTACAATATGATCTACCTTGATGGAAAATCTGGGGTGAGTTTTGGAAAACGTTTTAATGTTACAGGCATTACGAGAGACAAAGAGTATGACCTGACAAAAAGCGAAGATAAAAGTAAGGTGCATTATCTCTCGGTAAATCCAAACGGGGAAGCTGAAGTGGTGAAGGTCATTCTGAGTCCGAACTGCACCGCACGTATAAAGGAACTTGACTTTTACTTTGAAGAACTGGATATCAAGGGCAGGAGCAGCCAAGGCAACCAGGTAACAAAATATCCAATAAAAGCGGTAAAATTTAAAGAAGCCGGTCGCTCAACATTAAGTGGCAGGAAACTTTGGTTCGACGACCAGTTTGGCCGGCTGAGCACTGACGACAAAGGCAGTTACCTGGGAATGTTTGAGGGAGATGACAAACTATTGGTAGTATTTAAAGATGGCTCATATGAGATCACGGACCAGGAGTTAACCCAGCGTTTTGATGCAGGGAACATCCTTTTAATTGAAAAATTTGTGCCGGAGAAAATCGTTACCGCGGTGTATTATGACAATGATAAAATTCAATTCAATATCAAACGTTTTAAAATAGAAACCACCACTTTACAGAACAAGTTTTTGTTTATTAAAGAAGGTGCGGACAATTACCTGGAGGCTGTAACCACTGCCAGCGATCCATCACTGATCATAAAAATAGGCAGGGGAGCGCAGGCTAAAGAACAAAAACTTAAAGTAGCTAAACTGGTAGAAATAATGGGCTGGAAAGCAGTAGGCAGCAAACTGGCCGACTTTACAAAAAGTACTGAAATTGAATTTGAAGTGAAGCTTGATAAGAACAATCAGCAGCAGGAGCTTTTTTAAAGTTGGATTAGCGTTTCGTGATGCCGCAGACTCCGTTCTAAAACCTATAAGGTTGAAATCGCGGGCATGTCACCGAACAATTTAAACCTTAAAGGTTAGGGTCCACACTAACTGTCGCCAGGTCATCATGGGGGTTGACTAAAAAGCCGGTAAACAAGTTTAGATGATTGTAATAGGTTCTTCTCCTTTAGGCTACCGTTAGGAGACAAGTATAAGCGTAATGCCAGAAATGAGGCATAGATATTTGCGTTGTTTTTATTTTCAGTATTCCACGTTCCAGCGGAACGTGAGGTGGGTA
>JBBPYM010000192.1:0-3910 GCA_038199905.1 Chitinophagales bacterium
AGAAGGTAAAGATGACCCGGAAGTTACCCTCATAAAGGTTGCACCAGAAGAATCTTATTATTGGGATACAAAGAACAACAAGGTTGTTTCAACGGTTAAGATCCTTAGTTCCGTAGTGACGGGCAAAACAATTGATGACGGCGTTGAATGTACACTAAGCATTTAAATGGGATTATCAGACCTATTAAAGGCACGCAATAAGACAAAGTTCTGTCATGTTGCGTGCCTTTTTTTTTAATCGCCACACTATTAAAAAATGAACAGCGATTTGCATAGCTCTTCATTTTTCGCAATCATTTTAACCGCTTCTTTATCTTAAACTTTAATTGATCCAGCATATCGAGCGCTGGTTCTTTAACTTTTTCTACTTGATCCTTAACCTTGGTTCGTACATCTCTGGATTTCGCGCTAACCAGTTTCTTCAAATGTTTTAATTCGTGTTGAACCGGTTTTTCCTTAGCAGCGGCAGCGGTTAATTTCTTAACGGGGATGTCGATATATTTCTTGTTCGCGCTGCTTTTGTAAGATTGAAGTTTAAGCGCCTTTTTCCTCTTCTTTTTCTTTGATTTATTAAACAAAAGAATTGCTAACAATACCCCAGCTGTAATACCCAATAACTTCAATGTCGGCGCTGCTGAGGCATTTCTATTTTTTGGTGGAATGTGTACCACGCCAGAGTCATCCATCAATGCGGGCTGACGATTGTAACGACCTGTTGCAGGAAGAGCAACTTTCTCGAAATCTCGTACCAGGTGGTGGAGCGATTTCCGCATACCTGGTCCCCGCATAGGCCTGCCATGACCGGTTGCCAATATCTCAGGTTCCAGGTTTGCCAATTGTTCTACAGATGAGGCGGCTGAGAGCCAGTCGCTGGTAAAGTATTTGGGAGGTCCTGAAATCTTCTTAAACTGGAAAATGGTGGAAATGGCCGATTCGGATTTAGTAGTAGTCACCGCGTCACCTGCAATCAATACCCGGTCAGAAACCCTGAAAAGACTTATATGGCCTGGAGCATGACCTGGTGTATGATAATACTGCCAGTCAGGAAGACCGGGTATATTTCCTCCCTGTGGAAGGGACACTACCCTTGATGAAATATTTATCGGACCGTTTGGATAAGCAAAGGAAAGGTCAGCCATTAGTCCACCCCCTACTGTAGGATCAGCCGGCGGATAGGAAGACAAGCCTGTTAGGTACGGTATCTCAAGATGGTGTGCATACACAGGAATATCCCAATCTTCAGACAGCTTTTTAACTGAACCAACATGATCAAAATGGCCATGAGTAAGTATTATCGCAGCAGGCTTACTGCCGGTACCAAACAGTAGTTCCGCCATCCGCTTTATTTTGACAGCGGACCAGCCAAGGCCAGTATCTACGAGCCACCAGTTATTTTCAGCATGGTTTAAAATAGCATATATATTCACAAAAACATCCTTCATCCCCCAAACTCCCGGAGCTACAACAAACAAGTCTATACCCGCTTTTACTTTTGTTTTCATAATATAGATTTTTATTAAGAAATGTTTTTATCGGTTCTATTGAATTTCTTTAAAAAGCATGCCATGGTGCCACAAAGCCCCAAAGACACGAAGAAACACGAAGGCCCTTCGTGTTTCTTCGTGCCTTTGGGGCTTTGTGGCATCATGGTTAGTTCAATCTCTCCAGTGCATCAATAATCCTCTTATACCCTTCCTCTATGTTTTGCATATTATTAGCAAAAGAAACCCTGATGCAGTTTGGCTCGCCAAAGGCGCGGCCAGTTACCGTTGATACATGTGCTTTATTCAACAGGTACATGCAGAGATCATCCGCGTTTGCAATCACATCCTCACCATCTTTCTTACCAAAGTACTGGCTCACAACCGGAAAAATATAAAAAGCGCCGTCTGGCACGGAGCACTGGATACCGGGTATCCGCTGTATGAGTTCAAAAACGCGGTGTTTCCTGCGCTCAAACTCCTGCACCATTTCCAAGGTAGGAGCAAGATCGGTAGTAAGAGCGGTTATTGCTGCCCGTTGGGTGATGGAGTTTGCTCCGCTGGTTATCTGGCCCTGTAACTTTTCACACGCCTTAACTACTTCTACGGACGCCGCCATATACCCTAATCGGTAACCGGTCATAGCGTATCCCTTGCTGAGTCCGTTGATCACAACAACCTGGTCTTTTAAAAAATCAAATTGTGCAATACTCTCATGTTTTCCAACAAAGTTTATGTATTCATAAATTTCATCAGACATGATGAAAATATTCGGATGTTTCTTAAACACTTCCGCTAATGCTGTAAGCTCTTCCTTGTTATAAACACATCCTGTCGGATTGTTTGGGGAAGAGAACATAAATAATTTTGTTTTGGGCGTGATGGCTGCTTCAAGTTCTGCTACCGTTATCTTATAGCCGTTTTCTAAACTGGTGTTAACTATAACGGGTATTCCCTCATTTAACTTCACGATTTCTGAATAAGTAACCCAGTAAGGAGTAGGTATGATTACTTCATCGTTAACATCAACTACAGCCATCACGAGGTTAGCGATACTTTGTTTGGCACCGGTTGAAACGATTATATTTTCAGGCTTATAGTCGAGATTATTGTCTCTCTTGAGTTTTGTGCATACTGCTTCGCGAAGATCCAGGTAACCCGAAACAGGGGTATAATGTGAAAAATTATCGTCAATTGCTTTTTTTGCTGATTCCTTGATATGTTCCGGTGTATCAAAATCTGGTTCACCTAAACTGAGATCAATTATATCTATACCTTTTAATCTTAGCTCCCTGCCCAGTTTTGCCATTTTAAGTGTTTCGGGTTCGTTAAACCTCGATAGCCGTGATGATAGTTCCATACGTTAGCGCCGTACTCAGACGGTGATTATTTTAATTGTTTAATAATAAGCTGATTGAATGTCAATTGCAGCCGGGTTACAAAAGTATTGAAATCGAAACATCTTAAAAAATATGATAGCAGGCTCTTGACTGCCAATGGAAATTCACAAGAGATAAATCAATTGTTCTTCACCACAATCAGGCCAATCGCATACTCACCCGTTCCATTTACAAGGCCTTTTGCTATGAAAGTATACAATTTACCTCTTTCAAGGGTATACGAAGGCAATGTGTATATAATGGGAGTGGGAAGGTTTTTCCTGATCAACTGAACCTGGTATGCGCCGGGTGGCAGGTTTGCAAAAAACTCACTGCCAGTGCCGGGAGCAGATTTGTTACCGACAAAATCATCTTTGATATCATACCCGAGTGTGTTATTTATTAAACGAAAAGTCAGCGAATCGGTTGCCGGCAGGGGAATGAACTGCAGAAACCTTGCTTTGGCAACTGTGTCAACAGCCACCATGTTATCTTCCACCAGCCATGCTTTAGCAGTGTTATTCTTTAAAGTATCATACAGGAATAAGGAGTAAGTAAATCCTGTTTGCACAGAAACGGTATTATCAGCAATTACATCTGCACCTGAAGTTAATTTTAGGTTATGAATTCCGGCACCAACGGGTATATAACCACTGTCGAAGCTTTTACCGTAAGCCAGGGGTGCCGCAGTAAGTGCACCACCATCGTACAAAATGTTAAATGCCCCACTGTTTACCACGTAGTTACTAACAGTTATGCGCGCCTTTGGCCCATTGGCAGTGGTATCTTTATTCTTAAGGCAGGAAAAGAAAAAAAAACAACTACATAAAACGAGGCATCCTTTTATCTTAATTATTGCAAATAGACCAGGTAACTTTCTCATTTAAATCAGTTCTTTTCGTACTCGGTTTTTTAAAAGCATTGCCTATCGAAGTTACCAGCGTTATTTATCATACCGCAGTTTAAGACCAGAAAGATCTGGCTGTTGCAGGCGTTCTCGTTTCAGCTCATAATCATATAGCAATTTGCCCAGTTCCTTCATAAATGGTA
>JBBPYM010000193.1:0-5824 GCA_038199905.1 Chitinophagales bacterium
GTACGTAATCAACCTTATAGGTTTAAAACAGGTCTCCTGCCATAACCGTCTTATCCCAATAACACAATGGCTATTCCATGTGGTCCGTAATGCAAATATTTTACTCATCCTGACTTTGAATGACTATCCACACCGACTTTGTGGTGGCTTTATATTCGTTAATAAAAAGTTTGTTAAAATACAAAGTTCTTATCAGAATAGTTTTGATGTGCCAACATCAATCTATACTTTCGCTAACGTTGTCAGGAATTATAACACAGACATATGAGTATTGCTGAAAGAAAATTAAGACAGAAGGATGAAGTTCGAAGTTCTATTTTACGTGCTTCCTGGAAGATCGTACAAAAAGAAGGATGGCAGGCACTTTCAATCAGGAAGATCGCCCAAGCTATCGAATACAGCACCCCTGTCATATATGACCACTTCGCTAATAAAGAAGCTATTCTTTTTGAGTTTACGCGCCAGGGTTTCCAACTACTTAATGAACAATTATTGAAAGCCAAACAGCAATCTTCACTGCCGGATCAACAATTAACCGACATGGCAGATGCCTATTGGAGCTTTGCTTTCTCCCACAAAGAATATTACCAGTTGATGTATGGTTTAGGAATGCCCACTTGTGAAACAGTGGCCCAGATTGCGGAGTTGAATTCTTTTAGTGAACTGATCCTGGATGCTATCAGAAACCTCATCGCTAAAAGCAGCAACCCGAGTACTGATGCCTTTCTTAAACTGCATACCTATTGGTCTATGTTACATGGACTGATATCAATAAATATGATGAGTAAAGAAAATGGTCGGGATAAGTTAAATGTAATGGTTTTAAAAGAT
The DNA here is from genome assembly GCA_038199905.1 of Chitinophagales bacterium. Classification (GTDB taxonomy): domain Bacteria; phylum Bacteroidota; class Bacteroidia; order Chitinophagales; family Chitinophagaceae; genus JADCRZ01. The sequence continues at coordinate 832 of JBBPYM010000193.1, forward strand.
TTTATTACTGGATTTATATCAGGCATTAAGGGATAAATTTTTTGGTACCGAAGTTACCACTGTTAGTAAATGATACGGGGTTAGTTTAATGTTTAAACACTTTAATAGATTTAAAAATGGATAAAATGAAAATAGATATCTGGTCAGACATCAGGTGCCCGTTCTGCTATATCGGCAAGAGAAAATTAGAAGCAGGACTGGCAGAATTTGAACATAAGGATAAGGTTGAACTGGTATGGCACAGCTTTGAGCTGGACCCGTCAATGAAAAATCAACCCGGGAGAAATGTATACGACTACCTGGCCGAGGTTAAAGGACAAACGCGCCAGTGGTCTGAACAAATGCATAAGCAGGTAACAGAAACGGCGAAACAGGCGGGATTAACTTTTAATTTTGACCAGTCAGTGATAGCAAATTCTTTTGACGCGCACAGGCTTATTCAATTAGCAAAAACAAAAAGCCTTGGCGATGTGGCTGAGGAAGAATTGTTCAAAGCATATTTTACTGATGGTAAGAATATTGCCGATCACAATACACTGGTGCAACTAGGCGTGGAGATTGGCCTGGATAAGGCAATTATCGAACAGATGCTTGCAACGGAAGCCTTTGCAGCCGAAGTAAAAAATGATGAAGCCGTAGCCCAGTCGATCGGCATTAGAGGTGTTCCCTTTTTTGTATTTAATGAACAGTACAGTATCTCCGGCGCGCAACCGACTGACGCCTTCATACAAACGCTCCAGGCATCCTGGCAAGAATTTGAAACGAAAAACAAAACAGACACAATCATTTTATCTGAAGACAATGCCTGCTCTGTTGACGGTACCTGCTAACAAATCTCCTCTTAGAACTGCTGCTAAAAGATTGGTAGCAAATCATCAAAGAAACTAAAAATCAGCTATGGGGTATGGGGTATGGGGTATGAGGTATGAGGTATTAAGTCACGATATCAAGAGGCCTCGGCTGTCAGCTATCAGCCTAGGAATAATCAGTTCTCAATTAAATACAAGGTTTGTTTCGTTGACTTCCCACGAATAACAAAGTGCTGGTGTAATGGGGGTGTAAACGTAAAGCTAATAAAAGTTGTAATTCAAAGGCCAGACATAACCTATGTGCTCGCTATGCAGGGTTTCCCCCCTCCGCCAGGTCTTAGGCCTCCTGACCGTGTAAACGCATAACGTTTTTTTAGCCACAAGGCACGCAAGGAAGGCACAAGGGGCACAAGGAACTTTTCATAACATTCAGAAGCACTATTATAGTAATTCTTGCAAGGTGACAGATTGTGACTAATCACGCTTTCCTGGTGTCCTTTGTGCTTTCCTTGTGTGCCTTGTGGTTACAAAATGTGCTGGACAGTACAAGCTGACTAAGCGTTTTACATCGGAGCCTATTATCGAAGTAATTAAACTGGCTCAGCAGCGAGCAGTTCCACAACAGAAGCATAGCTGATAGCTGACGGCTGACAGCTATAATGACTTATTCCAGTAGATCTTCAGGTTCTTCGTGGCCCTGCCCGAGGCAATAATTTCAGGTTTGCCGTCGCCGTTAAGGTCCGCTACCTGGAGGTCTTCGCAGGCCATAGTGTTATCGTCTATCCAGGAGGATTTCCAGCTTGTACCATCGGGGTCTTGCGAAGTATAAAGTTTAATGCCAACCTTGCCGTCTTTGTTGGGCAGTCGCCATCCTGCCACAACCTGTGCAGTGCCAGTACCTAAGAAGTCAACAGCGGCAAGCGCATGTCCATCTTTCAGGTCGTTATCAATTACATATCTTTTGGCGCCAGATCCATCCCGCTGGTAAACAGATAACCTGTTACCATGCATGGGTTCAATGGTAGCTAAAAAAAGATCTTCTTTATTAATTATGCCGGCTCTTACTTCACCAGCGGCACTATCCACCCCCGGTAACGGAAAACCGGTGGCATTTTCAATTTTGGAAAAGTCACCCGGCAGGAAACGTACACCTTCTTTACCCGCCAGCAACAGGCCGCTACCATTAACCTGCGGCGACTCTACAAAGTCAATATTGTGTGTAAGGTGCATATTTTTTTCGATCGTAGTAATGTTCCATTTTGAACGCACATCGGCAGGATATTCGTAGGCCATTACCTGCACACCTGTGCCCTCGCCGCCTTTGTTACCCCGGCCATGTAACGGAACTACTATCAGGTAAAATTTATCTGCGGATTGTATCCACCTCATACGGTGTATCGTTGGCTCATGTGGTAGCTCTATTGCTTCCCAGCGCTGCGTGGGATCTTTTGGCCGCACCAGGAAATGAACCGAACCTGATTTTGCCAGGTCGCTTGTTTCACCCGGATTCCATTGCGCGCCAACAGCAACTTCTACTTTTCCATCGCCATCAAGGTCTTTTGCCGTAATGCAAACATTGTCCTGTTCCGTAAGATTCTCAACCATTACAAAGCGCTTCCAGTCGCCATTACGGTACCATACAAACTGTTTTTTATCAGCAAGTAGAATGTCCGGCTTTTTGTCGCCGTCAACATCGCCTATAGCAACACCATAACCGATCGATATGGCACTGTCAATGGTTTGTGCTTCAAACACTGGCTGAGGAGCATTAAATTCAAGCAGCAAACGGAGACTTAATGTTACTGGCAACAGCATAATGGTCGATTTTTCTGATTAGTGAATGTAATGATGAATATAGTTAATTTTCTTTTGGGGCAGGAAGCTGAAAATTATAAACCTGGTAAATATATCTTAACAAAAAAGAGCCCACGAAGAACTTCTCTTAGTGGGCCCTGGGGTTTTATTTTTAAAATGACTACTTTACTTTTTTACCATTTCATTTTGATTACTTCAGAACCAGCGAGCAGGTATGCCCCAGCGCCATACACTTCGTAACTTTCCGCGCTGAAATTTCGTTTAGGATCTGCACCGATGGGTTGAACCCAGCCCACCCTGCCTTCCGTTGAAACAAGGGTATTTAATCCTTCCCAGGCTTTTTTTACAACGGGAGTAAATTTTTCTTTACTTAATATGCCCTTGTTAATTCCCCATGCCAGTGAGTAGCAAAAGAAGCCTGAACCGCTTCCTTCGCCGCCGGGGTAGGATGCAGGGTCAAGCAGGCTTGTTCTCCACAGGCCGTCAGCCTCCTGCAGGGTGACTATCCTGTCCGCCATTTCCTTGTAGAGGTTCAGGTAATAGTCACGGTTTTTATAGTTCTTCGGCAGTTCTTCAAGCACGCGTACCAGTCCTCCCATTACCCAACCGTTGCCGCGCGACCAGAAAATCTTTTTACCATTCGCTTCGCGTTTGCCTTCACCCTGGGCATCGATAAGGTAAGATGCGTCACGGGCAAAAAGATGTTCTTCCCTATTGTAGAGCAGGTCAACGGTTTGTTTAAACAACGAGTCGTTCAGGGAAAAGTAAGATGGATCTTTTAAAGTCACACCTAATTTAATAAGTGTTGGAGGCGCCATGAATAAGGCATCGCACCACCACCAGGTTATACCATGTGTAGCTACCTCACGACCGGGTACAGTACGCATTTTTTGTACGGTATCAATCGTGCGCCGGATCATCTCGCGCTCTTTTTTGATGCGATATAGATCTATGTAAGTCTGGCTGATGACGATATCATCAGCATGATCATAGCGACGGCCCGGTCCCCATCCTGTGCGCTGGCCCATCGCCATAAGAGAGTCGAGGATCTCCTTCGATTTAGTAGTTTTATAAGCCGCAACAACGCCTGCATAAAAAGCACCGCTTGTCCAGTCGTTGGGAGCATGCAAAGGGTGGTTAAGCTGCCAGTCGGTAACTTTTATCATCGATGACTTAATAAAATCTTTGTTAAAGAGATCATCTGCCAGTGGGTTTATTAGTGTTGCAACTGTTTTCGGCTTGCTGTGATCATTTGTATGATTCCAGGAGGTAAGAACAAACCCAGTTACCAGCACCAGCACAAATTGCGAGCTGGACCATGCTGCCCCATGAACAAAAAGTTTTCTCATATTTATAAGTTTACCGTTACTGATCGTGCGCGGCAGGTTTGCGAACGAACAACCAGGTTCTCGTGTTTTGTGGCGGTAAAAATAGGCAGTTATGTTTTGTTATAAGGATGATCTTTTCCTTGAATATGAAAAAGAGTAAAGGGTTGTCCTTTACTCTTTTTCATATTTGTGCGGGAATTTTTCTAACGGCAGAGAATACAGGAGAAAGAAAGGGAGTGGCACAGCGGTGCTTTATTCTTCCCCATACCTCATATCCCATACCTCGTACCTGTTTTCTAGAACTCTATCTGACCCCTGATCTCTCCACCTGGATTCTTAGGCGTATGAATATTAAAATAATAAAAACCCGCCATCAGGCTGTCTTCCTTGATCTTACTGCCATCAATTTTTACCGAATCAGTGAAACTGCCTGCAGTTTCTTTTTGAAGCACACCAGATAGATCGTGCTGAACGCCTGCATTTACACCTTTGGCCGCGGTGCCATGAATATGTGCCATTGTGGGTTTGTCGGTAAGTCCGCTCCAATTAACCGTATAGGTGAGCATCTGGCTCTCTTTATTATAAGACACATCTGCGGTGCCGGTTGCAGTGCTTGCGTTTGCAGGCACCTCCTGGTCTGCCCCCAGTGGAAGGCCGGTTTTGCTTACTACGTTACTGGTGGTTTCGGTGGTGGTAACTGTTGTAGTGTCTGCGGTGGTTTCGGTTGTACCGCTTTCATTGTTGCAAGCTGCGAGCAAAACAAGGGAACCCGCCATAGCTGATAGAAAGAATCGTTTCATAATTGTTGATTTTATTTTGAGAAAAAGGGTTTCGTTTTTTGAAAGCGTTGGCGGTCAGCAATTAGCCTGTTACCGACCAGGAAATATAGGGTAAGGGAATTAAAAATATAACTTAATTGCATTCCAGCCATTTTATATTTTATAAATAGAGTACCATCCGGAAAATTCGCATCGGCTGTAACATTTGAGATTGTTTGTGATGGCTTTGGTACAAAAAGATATTTAATGGTAAATTCGGACA
>JBBPYM010000194.1:0-6016 GCA_038199905.1 Chitinophagales bacterium
AGCTGCCTTGCGGGCTGTCCCTTCCCGATGTTAATATAATAACCATTACCGCCTGTTCCATCAGTAGCAAACTGGTTACCCCACTGGTCGAAAACATCACCATGCGGATTTGGCCCTACCGGGAAATGAAAACTATATTGAAAAGTAAGCGGATCAAAACGATATACACCGGAGATGGCTGAGCGAAAGGGGCCATAAGGTGTTTCGATGGCTTTTTTGTTGAAGATACCGCGCTGCCAGTACAAGGCTCCATCAGGACCCAGTTGAAAGCTGTTGGCGCTGTGATGAGAGTCGGCACTTGACAGGCCATCGAGGATGCGGATCTTTACATCGGCTTTATCGTCACCATCTGTATCTTTCATAAAATACAGTTCAGGGGGTGATGCAACTACTACCCCACCATTCCAGAATGCAAAGCCCGTAATACTATTCAAGCCATCGGCCCAAACAATTTGCCTGTCGGCCTGTCCATCACCATCGTCATCCGGGAAGATGAGTATTTTATCGTTCATTGCTCCCCGTGGGTTCCAGTGCGGATAGGTTGGCCAGGTAACCACCCATAACCTTTCGTTCATATCAAAGGTCATCTGCATCGGGTTTACCAGGTCGGGAAATTGTTCTTCCGAAGCAAAGAGATTCACTTTCAAATCTGCCGGGAGGGTCATTTTCTTAATCGCTTCTTCCGCACCCAGATAAGTATATGGTTCGTTGCGGGGAGTTTTGTAATCGTTAAGATATGATTTTGCAACAACGGGTTCAGGCAAATTGCTGTCATCGACTTTAACTTTACGCGCCTTGAGGTCGGAGCCGTCTTCGTTGAATTTATCTTTCATGTTTGCTACGGTCCAAACTGCTTTGTCGCGATTGATCGTCATCACTTCAAACATCTCCATTTCACGCAACATAACGTCGCGGTTCGTCAGGTCGCCAAATTTTAGCCAGGAGCGGCCGCCATAAACATTGTAGCCATCCGTGGTGCGGTATTTATTAAACCAATGCCAGTCCTTGTCTTTAACGGCATCGTTCAACAATTTCATTTTATTCTTATCATGATCGCGACTTTTACCAAACAGTTCATTGTCTATAGCATTTGCAAGTGCTTTGTTGCCCTTGTAATTAAGATGTATGCCATTTAAAGTGTAAGGCTCTTTTGTGTTGTTACCCGCATAAAAGTTTTTGGTGATGGCAAAAAGATCAACATAACTTACGTTTTCGCTTTGGGCAACTTCTGAGATTACTTTAGCATACATTTCTATACGCTTGTTATTTTCACTACCGTCTGGCAGAAACTTGCTTTTAAGATCTTCATTGGCGATAGGTGAGAATAACACTATCTGCGGGGGCGTTATACCATTATATTTTTGTTCCTTAGTTTTCCTTACAAAATCCGTCATATCGATTTTAAATTTTGCAAGTCCCTGCTCGCCTGCAAAGGATTCATTAAAACCAAAGAAGGCAAAAATAACGTCCGCCTGTACATGGTTCAACCATTCTTCGGGAGTGCCGAAGGCTTCTTCCCGCTGGCGCAGTACCACTTCATCTGCCGAAAAACCAAGGTTACGGAATGTAAGTTCTTTCTCAGGAAAGCGTTCCTGGATATAGGTTTCCATCCAGCCATCTTCCTGCAGCCGATCTGCAAGTGTGTTTCCGATGATAGCTATGTGGTTGCCTTTGATAAGATTAAGATTCCTGATCTGCGTTCCACCTGTTTCGTGATTCTGGCTGGAGAAACCAATTGTTAGCAGCAACGTGCCGAGGACCAGCAAGCATCGAAGAAAATTTGTCATGGGTTATTTGAAAGTTGAAGTTCTGTTGGGCTAATTTATAAAGATATGGGTTTCCACTGATTAACCGCAAAGGGCACTAAGAGGAAGCGGTAGAGTAGAGCGAGAAGAGCGAATTGTGCTCTTCTCTGCCCCCTCGTCAATCCGTACGTGCGGTTTTCCCGCATACGGCTTTCCTGTATTCTTCTTTGCAAGCTTTCACATTGATCCTTTAACATTGTATTTCGTTGGGTCTATCATTCCGTGTTTACGGACTAATATATCAAAGGCTTGTCTACCATACAAGCTACTGCGTCTCTGGCTCTTGCGGTTGTAATAACGGTGTAGTTTATCAAACAGATAGTACCTCATTCTTCGCTTGCTCATCGCAGGATAACTCACTCCTGGCACATCGTAGTAGTTCAACCATCCTCTCACTATCGCATTTAACCCTCGAGATACTACTATCGCTGGATAATGGCCTCCAGTATCCAAGAATAACTTTATCTTCTCACGGACCTTCTTTTCTGATTTGGCGCTCGGCATTATATTCCAGTAACGCTTGTCGCGTCCCTTGATATCCTTGTCATAACGCACCGTAAAACCAAGAAAATTAAAGCCCTCTTCCTTTACCTGTACTTGCCGGGTCTTCTTCTCATTGAGTTGCAGACCCATCCGATCAAGGATACTCCCTAGTCTTTCTCGGGCTACTCCGGTTATCTGATTACCCATCAACACAAAGTCGTCCGCATACCTCACTATCTTTATGCCTGCCTTATAGAACATCTTGCCGGCATCATTAATTACCTTATCCACAAGGTGCATATAAACGTTGGCTAATAGCGGCGATATGACTCCTCCCTGCGGTGTACCTGTCTTCTGTTTCTGTCCGCCTTTAATTTCTCCATCTTCATAGACTGGGCTTTTCAGCCACAACCCTATTAAATGCAAGAGCCGGGGATCGGCTATCCGCTGCTTCAACGCTACTTGTAGCTTTTCATGAGGTATGGTGTCAAAGTATGAGCTTAGATCCGCATCCAGCACCTCCGTTCTTCCCTCCTGAAGATGACCCTTTATCGCCTTCATCGCATCTTTTGATGAACGACCCGGACGAAAACCATAGGAACTATCTTCAAAATCTGACTCAAATATCGGCTCTATTATTTGCTTGCACACCATCTGGGCTACCCTATCGCGTATCGTAGGGATCCCTAACGGACGTTTGCCCCCATTGGCTTTTTCTATCCATACTCGTTTGACTGCTGACGGCTTATATTCCTTCTTGCGAAGATCTTCCCCCAACTCCCTGAGAAACTTTTCCAACCCGTAGGCTTCTATATCCTTAAAATCCTGCCTGTCTACACCTGCTGCACCTCCGTTTGACTTAACCTTTCTATATGCTTCCGACAACATGTACGCTATGTACATCTTGTCATACAGTACATAGAATTTAAAACTCCGCTCCTGCTTTGCTTTGCAATATAACTTCTCCTGTAACTGAACAACTCTTTCCGCTGCTGACATGGAACGCTTGCCCTTTTTGAACAACTCCCCTTGCTTTGAAGCTTCGTCTATTTTATGATTTTTGAAGATCAATTCTGACTGTGATTAGTTAAGAAAAAATTTGATTTACAGTAATGCCCCTTCGCTACTCCCGCTTTTACCTTTCCGGGGATCTTCACTACTATGGGCATATCCGACTCCCGCAGTGTCAGATGGTCTCTGAACTGGTAGGGTCTCCCACGTTCATGCGCTACCTTCACCCTGCACGCAACTGTATACTACCCCGGGCATCCCTTGTTGTTCGTATCGTCGTTTATCCCAAACAAGGTATCAGGCTTCAGCACCTTTGAAAGACTGGCCAATGCCAAATTGCGTAACGAGGCTTAACTACAGCAGCTTACAAGATCGTTGGCCCCTGAACTCTGTCCGCTCGTTTCCTTGCCGGACAACAGGGGAACTTTAACCTGAACGACAAATTAGGTTACATGGCTCTCTCATCCATTAGGTATTAAAAAAAAACGCACGCCTCGTGGCGTACCAAAGGGCCGCAAAGAATATCTCTGCGGCCCTTTGCGCTTCCTCTTAGGGCCTTTGCGGTTATTTACCAAACGGGGGTGGATGCTGTTCGCCAACAGTTAGGGATTACGCCTAAAAGCGATCTCATCTTCCATTAGCCATGAATCACCAGGTTCAGCAACAGCACTCCGATTAATCCCATTACCGCAACCAGCGTTTCCATGACAGAAAATGAGCGGAAGGTTTCTTTAAGGGTGAGGTTAAAATATTCTTTGAATAACCAAAAACCCGAATCATTAACATGCGAAAAAATCATGCTGCCCGCACCGATCGATAATACCATGAGGTTGGGGTCGGTATGAGTTTGTATCAGAACAGGACTGATAAACCCGACGGTCATTAAAGCCGCGATGGTGGAAGATCCGAGCATTACGCGGATGAGTGCTGCTATCAGCCAGCCCAGCACCAGCGGAGGCATGTGCAAAGCCTGCAGGTATACGGCTATTACCTTATCCAGGCCGCCTTCAATAAAAACCTGTTTCATGGCACCGGCCCCACCTATTATCAATATCACCATGCTGATGTCTTTCACTGCAGACTCATAAATTTTCATGATCTCGATAATACTCTTTTTCATCCTTATGCCAAGCATATAGGTACCGGCGGCCAGCGCGATAAACATGGCGATGGTAGGATTACTCAGATACGAGATGATCTTTTGCAGGGTGCTGTTATGTATCCTCATCATTGAAAACAAGGTACCTGTCATCAGTAACAAAACCGGTAACAGTGCTGAAAAAAAGCTGTTGAAAGTTCCTGGCAGTTGGTCTGGGCTTAAGAGTTTGGGACGGAAAATATCAAGCGGCACTTTCTTAATATTTTTAAGGGTGCGTGCGTACAATGGTCCTGCAACGAGGATAGCCGGTATCGCGACAATGATACCATAAAATAGGGTAAGCCCCATATCTGCGTTTAGCTGTACCAGTAAGGCTGTAGGCGATGGATGCGGCGGCAAAAAGCCATGCATTACCGACAGCGCTGCCAGCGCCGGAAGACCGATATATACCGCGGGCAATTTATACTCAAAAACTACCGAAAAAATTAATGGAACCAGCAATACAAATCCTATCCCATAAAACAGGGTGCTGCCAACTACAAAGCCGGTGATTAGCAGCGCCCACTGAATGTATTTAACACCGAAAGCTTTTCCCAGTGTTAAAGCGATCTGCTGGGCAGCGCCTGTTTCAGCTATTAATTTTCCCAGCATTGCGCCCAGCACCACAATTGTTATCAAAGTGCCAATCGTATCTCCAATACCTTTTTGAACAGCATTAATCAGCCTGGTAGCGGGCATGCCCAGCAGCAATCCTGCAAATATTGCAACGAGTAAAAAAGCAAGAAATGGGTGAATGTTTCCCCAGGCAACTAATAAAATCAGCAAAAAGGTACAGGTCAGAAGAATGATAATCGTCATGCAGGCAACTAAGTTTAAATTGAAGATAGGGAAGCGCTTATTGTTTTGGAAATTTTTTAATGGCCGGGGCCACGAAGACGCGAAGGCACGAAGGAGCACAAAGTATTCTTCGTGCGCCTTAGCGCCTTCGCGTCTTCGTGGCAAGAACTTTTTCGAAAGCTGGTACAACATGTGCATAACAAATATTATCCATCATTACAAAAAACTATACACATGAGCCTCTCGAAGTATAAACAAAAGCGCAGTTTTGATGAAACCCCCGAGCCCACTGGTGGAAAAGGTAAAGGCGACGAGCTGATCTTTGTAATTCAAAAACATGCGGCTAGTCGCTTGCATTACGATTTTCGGCTGGAAATGGAAGGCGTCCTAAAAAGCTGGGCCGTTCCAAAAGGACCATCCACTGACCCTGCAAACAAACGACTGGCTATGATGGTAGAAGATCACCCGTACGACTATAAAGATTTTGAAGGCATCATTCCCAAAGGAAATTACGGTGCCGGCACCGTGATCGTTTGGGACAAGGGAACGTACGAACCCATCGAAAAGATCGAAGGGAGAAAGGCGCAGGAAAAACACCTCCTGAAACAAATAAAAGAAGGCTCGGTAAAAATAGTGCTGTATGGTAAAAAGGTAAAAGGCGAATACGCACTCGTAAAAACCAAGGGGTTCGAAGAAAACTCGTGGCTGCTTATTAAACATAAAGACAAATACGCAGGCACAGAAGATATAACGCTTAAAGATAAATCTGTCAGCTCCGGTA
>JBBPYM010000195.1:0-13828 GCA_038199905.1 Chitinophagales bacterium
CTTTGATCCCAGCACCCGGTAAGTATTTGTGGCGCCCGCGTTGCCACTTCCGTATTCACGGATGTCTATTCCATAGAGATACCTGCTTACCCATACGGACGTTGGAATGGAGCCAATGAAATATGCTAATAAAATAAGTAAAACTTCTTTCATTATCATTAGTTGAGTGGATTTATAAATATAAAGAAAACTGATCAAAATTCCTTGTTAATCTTCCTGGTTACCAAACCGCAGACAAACCCAACTATTTCGTTCTTTAATTGCTAATAGCTTTAACTGGAGCGTAGTTGCAGCAGCGCAAACGACCGCTGCGTCACCTGTGAGCAGGCCGCTTAATACAAGTGTTCCACCTGGCTGCAACCGCGCCTTCATTTCTGCCAGTTGATCCAGAATGACATTACGGTTGACATTTGCCAGTATAATATCGTACCGGCCCTGCATAGCCATCCTTTCTGCTTTGTAGAGGTGAATTTTAGTACAGCCGTTCTGCCGGATATTTTCGATGCCGTTTTCAATACTCCAATCATCTATGTCAATGGCTTCGATTTGCGAAGCACCCATTTTTTCGGCAAGGATGGCCAGGATTCCGGTACCGGTACCAAGATCAAAAACGGACACGCCTTCAACCTTGATCGCACTCATAGCCTCGATCATCAGGTAAGTAGTAGCATGGTGTCCTGTACCAAAACTCATTTTGGGTGTAATAATAATCTCGTATTGAACACCTTCAACCGGGTGATGAAATATCGCCCTTACGGCACAAAAATTATTTACTACAACGGGCTGAAAGCCCTTTTCCCAGGTCTCGTTCCAATTCTTGTATTTTATTACCGAGCTGGTATAAGTTATTCCTGCTGTGCCTGTAATTTCGTGCAGCTTTTCTTTATCAAACTCAGAAAGAATGATAAAAGCTTTTAATAAATTTTTCTCCTCTTCAAAACCTTCGAATCCAATTTCGGCCAGCTGTGCAAGCAGTATGTCTTTTTCTGCATCGTTGCCAGTAACAAAATCCACCTCTAAATAATCATTTCCTGTAGCCATAAAAAAAGCCCCGAATGTTTATCCAGGGCCGGTATTTGATTAGAAATATAAGTTAAACCAAATGTCGCATTACCAGTTGTAATATTAATCCCTTGCTCCTTCAGGTCTTGGCAATAGAACTTTCCTGGATAATTTAAATTTCCCCGTCTTAGGATCTGTTCCTGTAAGTTTGACTTTCACAACATCCCCTTCATTTAAAACGCCTTCCAGTGTTTCAAGTCTCTTCCAACTTACTTCAGATATGTGTATAAGTCCCTGTTTGCCAGGCAAGAATTCAACAAAGGCTCCATAAGGCATAATTGACTTCACCTTTGCTTCATAAACATCTCCTACAGAAGGCACGGAAACGATCCCTTTGATCCATGAAACGGCTTTTTCAACACCTTCTTTGTTAGTGCTGAAAATGCTCACTTCACCCATTTCATTTTTCTCTTCCAGGTTTATTGTTGTACCTGTTTCACGCTGAATCTCCTGTATAACTTTTCCGCCGGGTCCGATTACTGCTCCGATAAATTCTTTGTCGATAAACAATTTTACCATTCTGGGTGCATGAGGCTTAACATCTTCGCGAGATTCAGCGATAGTGTCATACATAGCATCCAGGATATGCAATCTTCCCCTCCGCGCCTGCTCAAGGGCGTTGAGCATAATATTCATGCTTAATCCGTCAACTTTAATATCCATCTGAACACCACAGATCCCTTCACGGGTACCGGTGATCTTGAAATCCATGTCGCCAAGATGATCCTCATCACCCAGTATATCTGTTAAGACGGCATATTTCCCTTCTTTTGAAATGAGTCCCATTGCTACACCTGCCACATGTTTTGTGATACCAACTCCTGCATCCATTAGAGCAAGGGAACCTGCGCAAACAGTTGCCATAGATGACGAACCATTTGATTCAAGCACATCACTCACAACACGCACCGTGTAAGGAAAATCCCCACCCGGCATCATTTGTTTTAAGGAACGCATGGCAAGGTTACCATGACCTACTTCGCGCCGTCCTGGTCCTCTCATCATTTTCACTTCTCCTGTGGAGAACGGTGGAAAATTGTAATGAAGAATAAATTTTGTGTAATCTGAAGTAGCGGCACTTTCAACGAGTAAGGAATCCAGCTGTGTACCAAGAGTGACGGTGGTCAGCGATTGTGTTTCACCACGGGTAAATAAGGCGGCACCGTGCGGCGAAGGAAGTGCATCAACTTCCATGGTTAGTGCACGAACGTCTTCAAGTCCTCTTCCATCTAAACGAACCCTTTCATTGAGGATCATATCACGGATAACATCAAACTGCTGATCGTGATAGTATTTCTTAGCGAGTTTTCTAATATTATCGGGTAAAATCTGGTCGGCTTCAATGTTATATTCTCCTTTAAGATGAATAAACAGATCTTCCTGTATTTGCTCCAAAGCAGAACCACGCTCGCTTTTGCTGCTGCCCGATTTTGCCATTTCCAATATCCTTGCTGCTGCAAAGGCTTTTACTTTTGCACGTACATCCTCATCCTCGGTAGGTCTAACGTAATCACGTTTTTGAATGATTCCTTTCAGCGCACGAAGCTCTTCTTGCGCCTGAACCTGTACACGGATGGCTTCATGAGCCACTTCAATGGCTTTGATAAGGTCCTCTTCGCCACATTCCTTGGCTTCACCTTCCACCATCATAATATTTTTATCAGTGGCAGCAATGATAAAGTCCATGTCTGCGTTCGCAAGTTCACTGCGGAAAGGATTGACTTTAAAAACTCCATTTATCCTGGCAACTCTCACTTCAGAAATAATTTCCTGTATGGGAATATCTGAAACGGCCAATGCCGCGGAAGCAGCCAGGCAGGCCATCGCATCAGGCATCACTTCCGGATCACTGGAAATTAGGGATATCAGCACCTGCACTTCACATAGGTAATCATCCGGGAACAAAGGGCGCAATGCCCTGTCAATCAGGCGTGAGGTAAGCACCTCATAATCATTCAACCTCGACTCGCGTTTAAAAAAAGAGCCGGGGATACGGCCTGCTGAAGCAAATTTCTCCTGGTAATCTACCGACAAAGGAAAAAAGCTCTGCCCCTCTTTGGGATCTTTATTGGCCACAACAGTAGCAAGGATAATGCAATTGCCCTGGCGAACGGTTACGCTGCCATCAGCCTGGCGTGCCAGTTTGCCGGTTTCGAGCGTTATCTCGCGGCCATCTCCTATATCAAATGTTTTACTGATCGGTTGTGATATCATATGTAATTTTTGGAATATTGATACTCTTACAAGGTGGGACTAAGTAAAAGCAATCTGTTAAATTTAAAAAGAAAAAGTGTAAATCGTATATACAAAAAACTATTCCCAACCGAAATACGTGCTGGGAATAGTTTTTTGTATGTTATATGGTTATTTTCTAAGACCTAACCTTTCAATCAATTTGCGGTATTCCTGCAGGTTATGTTTGCTTAAATAATTGAGTAAACGTTTTCTTTTACCAACCATTTGCATAAGGCCGCGGTGCGTGGAGAAATCTTTTTTATTAGCTTGCAGGTGTTTGGAAATCTGGCTGATACGCTCTGTTAGTAAAGCAATCTGACCTTCAATAGAACCTGTGTTAGTTACAGATCCGCCGAAATCTCCGAAAATTGTTGATTTTTTTTCTTTAGTTAAATACGACATCTTTGAATTTTTTAAAAGGCATCCGAATAAATATTCTGCTTTATTTGGCGGCAAAGGTATGAAAAAATTTAAAAACAACTAAAAGAAGTACAACTCACAACTGATTTACCCCTCATGCATTGAAAACCCTCCATCTTTACCTACATCATTCCTAAAGCAGACACCCGCGATTGAAAAAAATATACTTTATAGTAAACAATGAGTTGAACTACGATCAGCGAATGATCCGTATCTGTACGGCAATGAACTTTTCCGGCTACGAAGCGCATCTCGTTGGTAAAAAATACCCTGCTTCCGCGGCATTGGTTGCAAAAGCTTATAAACAGGAGAGAATCAGTTGCTGGTTTAAAACAGGAAAACTCGCTTACATTGAATTCAATCTTAAACTATTTTTTTTTCTGCTGTTTAAGCGACCGGATTGCTTGTGCGCGATAGACCTGGATACTATATTTCCTGTATTCCTGGTTTCTATGCTCAAAAGATGCCATCGAGTTTATGATGCTCACGAACTGTTTACTGAAATGAAAGAAGTAGTAAGCAGGCCGGTTATCCGAAAAATCTGGAACTGGGTAGAGAGAACAACGGTTCCTCATTTTCCGCTAGGTTATACCGTCAGCGAAAGCATCACGCAGATTTTCGAGGAAAAATATGGTGTTAATTACCGCGTTATCAGGAATGTGCCCGTGAAGGCCCCGGTTATCAATCAGGTACCTACCCAAGAAAGATACCTGTTATACCAGGGTGCTGTTAACCATGGCAGATGCCTTGAAAACCTAATCCCAGCTATGAAGGACGTAAACGCCAGGCTTGTTATCTGTGGTGATGGAAACTTTATGGAACAATCCAGGAAATTGACAGCCAGCCTTCATCTGCAAAACAAAATCTTTTATAAAGGAATGCTGCTGCCTGCTGACTTGGTTTGCTACACTTCTTCCGCCTATATTGGCGTTAACCTCGTAGAGCCAAAAGGGCTTAACCAGCTTTACTCACTCGCCAATAAATTTTTTGACTACATACATGCCGGAGTCCCACAGCTTACCATGGATTTTGTTGAGTATTCAAGAATAAACAAACTGTTCAAAGTAGCATTGCTGATACCAGATGCCGACCCTGCAACGATCTCAGGTGCTTTGAACCTTTTATTAGAAAACGATGTTTTGTATAAAGAACTGAAAGAAAATTGTATTCGAGCCCGCGAAATATACAACTGGCAAAACGAGCAAAAACTGCTCATCGGTTTTTATGATAAAATTTTTAAATAAGCTTGGAAAAAAGATTACATATCGTTTGCCTGGATTCGCCCTACCCTGTTGATTGCAAGAGTGCTTTCATTATGTTCCATGAAATAAAAGCGCTGCATAGAAAAGGTATAAGAATTACGCTCCATTGTTTTGAATACACCCGGCCCGGAAACGATATCCTGAAAGAATTTTGTGAAAATGTTTATTATTATCCCAAACAAAAAGGGCACAAAGGTTTCTCTTTTTCACTTCCCTACATTGTGTCTTCAAGGGCCGATGAAACCCTGACTTCAAATCTCCAGGCTGATGACGATCCTATATTTGTTCATGGAGTTCATTCAACCTTTTTTCTAACACGATTTAATACAACTGGACGAAAAATATTGATCAGGCTTCATTGCGCTGAGCATTCGTTTTATAACAGCCTGGTAACTATCGACACCTCGCTTATCAACAAAATATATTACCAGTACGAGAGCCGCCTGCTTAGATGTTATGAGAAGAACCTATCATCCAGGGCAGTTTTTGCAACGTTGACAGCGGAAACAAAAAATAATTACGAACAAAATTTCGACTATGAAAAGATCATCGCCATCCCAGCCATTGTGCCCTGGAACCAGGTCGATAGTAAGGATGGTAAAGGAACTTTTTGTTTGTACCACGGAAATCTTTCGATGCCTGAGAATGAAAAATCAGCTACCTGGCTACTAGAGAATGTTTTCAATAAGATCAATATTCCTTTTGTGATCGCCGGCAAGTCACCATCATCGTCTTTAGAAAAGTTAGCTTTATTGAGAGCCAACACCTGCCTGATCGCCAATCCATCAGAAAATGAAATGCAGGACCTGATCAAAAAAGCGCATTTAAACGTATTACCCTCCTTTCACGCCGAGAGCTGCAACGTGAAACTTTTAAATGCCTTATTCTGTGGCCGACACTGCGTTGTGAATGAGAAAATGGCTAAGGATCCCATACTAAGATCACTGTTACACGTTGCAGATAACGCAGAGTCTTTCCGAACGGTGATTTTGCAACTCATGAATGAATCTTTTGAAGAATATGATATTAAACCACGCCAGTCCATCCTGCAAAAGCATTATGATAATGAAAAGAATGTCTCGCTGTTGATGGAACAGTTATGGTGACTTTAGTTTTTCCTTTCTTACAATAGTAGAAAAATAATGCAGCCTGTAAAAGTCAAACGCCGCCAAAAAGGGATTACAGGAGTTTAAATTTTTATTAATAGAAATCCGTAATAACCCATACACAAGGTGAATAAGCCATGTCATTCCCAAGAGCTTAATCCTGCAAAAATGGTTATACAGTCTTACATGTTTTTTTAATCTATCCCTGGGTACAAAACAACTTAACCGGTGCAAATTCTGCAGTGCTTCCCGGCTCTTGCTCATAAACAGTTCCGAAGTTTCAATGCCGTCATGTTTTACCGGGTTATCGATAAATAATATTGGTATATTAAGCGATTCAAGTTGAATGGCCATCCAGGTATCTTCATAACCATACCCTTCCCATGCATTGGTAAAATCGAGGCTTCCGAAAATTTCCTTTTGGATTAAAAAATTATTTGTCATGAACCTGTTGTTACAATTTTGTTCATCGTAACAACTTTTTTCCCTGGTGGTTCCGTATTTCCAGTGCAGCCTGAAACGACAATCGGCTGGCTGGATGTTTGTATAGATTCTTCCCCCGGTTATTACCTGGGCGGAATCACTAACCTGGTTACTAAAAGTCTCAAGGTACTTGTCAGATACAATTTTACTATCGCAATCCAGGAACAGCAGCCACTCATAAGTGGCCGATGCTGCGAGTTTTTGCCGGATGCGCACCCGGCCGTTATTTGTCGGTGACTCCAGATATTGAACATGGGGAACCGAGGATAATTGCCGCTGCCTATTACGAAAGGACGCTTCTGAGCCATCATCTATAATAATTATTTCGGCTTTAATATGTAATTTTTCCACCTGTATACTCAACTCATCAGCAAGTTCGGTGACATCATAATTGAAAACCGGAATAAGTATCGAGATCATGTAATATCAATAGTTGCATTGTCTATTACCCGGCCTCTTTCAGTTTTTAGGGTCCTGGCCGGAAACTTATTGATCACCATGTAATCATGCGTTGCCATGATGATAGCAGCGCCGTAGTCTCGGCTGATGTTAAATAACAATTGCATGATCTCGTCAGATGTCTCCGGATCAAGGTTACCCGTTGGTTCATCCGCAAGAATAAGTTTAGGTGAGTTGCACAGAGCCCTGGCAATGTCTACACGTTGTTGTTCGCCACCACTCATTTCAAAAGGCATTTTAAACCCTTTGGATTTCAGTCCTACTTTATCCAATACGTCGGCGATTTTCTCATCCATTAGTTTTTCATCTTTCCAGCCTGTTGCGCGTAATACAAACTTCAAATTTTCATTCACCGTTCTGTCAGTAAGCAATTGAAAATCCTGGAAAACCACTCCCAAAGTCCGTCTTAAAAAAGGTACTTTTTTCCAGTCCATTTGTTTAAGGTTAAAGCCAACTACAGTTCCATCCCCTTCTTTTAAGGGGAGATCACCATACAAAGTTTTCAGGAGGCTCGATTTACCACTTCCCGTTCTACCCACGAGGTACACGAATTCACCCCTGTTAACGGATACATTCACATCCTGCAATATCAGGTTACTACCCTGGTATATATTGACATTCTGGAGTTCAATGATTTTTTCAGCCATATGTTTATTTTAACCCAGCAAAAATAAAACATTCCCCGGTCTTAGCTTGGTATTCTTGATTGAATGATTTACTTATATTATAAGAAGTAAAGCTCTCCCGGTAATTTCGCCGAAAAAGGGAGTAATAATTAAAAGGTTTACTAATTAATATTACGATATTCGTTTCACTTTTTTATTTCGTAAGCCAGGAACTTGAACAAGGTTGTACATGCTGCACCTTTGCAGGATGCCTAAGGAAGTTTACCTTATCCTTTGAACTGCCAGGCGGGGTAGAAATTCAGCCTCAACATGAGGTAAGATTGTGAGCCAACAGCGTATATTGAAGCACGTTATTGATGAAATCAAACATCTGTTAAAACTGTCAACACTTAATACAGCCATATGGAAAAAACACCAGTCCTGAGCAACTCCGCTGCTACGGCACCAGATATGAAATTATTCTACGCCTGTTTTGTGGCCATGATCACTACCGCTTTTGGTTTTATCGTGCGCGCGCTTATTCTTCCGGAATGGGGCAGAACATTTAATCTTACGCAAACCCAGTTGGGAGAAATATCAGGTGTGGGTTTATGGCCATTCGCAATTAGTATCGTTTTATTCAGTCTTATTATCGACAAGATCGGTTACAAAACTGCCATGATCTTCGCTATTATTTGTCATATAAGTTCTGCCATCATAACAATTTTCGCTGATGGGTATTGGATGTTGTATGCCGGCACCCTCATTGTTGCCTTGGGTAATGGAACTGTTGAAGCTGTAACCAATCCAGTTGTAGCGACGATGTTCCCTAAACAAAAGGTAAAGTGGCTAAGCATATTACACGCTGGCTGGGCCGGAGGACTGGTACTTGGAGGTATCATCGCAATTGCAATGGGTGCAGAAACCAACTGGCAATACAAAGTAGGGCTCATTCTTATCCCTACTGTAATTTATACAGTGATGATGGTTGCACGCAAATTTCCGCTGAACGAAAGGGTGCAGGCTGGTGTATCTTACAAGGAAATGCTGCAGGAAGTAGGTGGTGCAGGTGCGCTGCTTATTTCAGGATTGATCGTGTTTCAGCTTGGCTCCGTTTTCGGATGGTCGCTCGGGCTTAATATTACCATCACTGCAGTTCTTACTATCTTGTTTGGATTATACACAAGGAGTTTCGGACAACCTTTGTTCATCATTCTGTTATTGATCATGATCCCGCTGGCAACAACTGAACTCGGAACCGACAGTTGGATCACCGATCTTATGACACCTGAAATGAACAAAATTGGTTTGCAGGCCGGGTGGGTGCTTGTGTACACCTCCTTCATTATGTTTGTACTGCGTTTCTTTGCTGGCTCAATTGCTCACAAGATCTCGCCTGTTGGCTTGCTGGCAGTCTGTTCGGGTATCGCCGCGCTCGGTTTGTATGCGCTGTCTTTTTCAAGCGGAATAATGATCCTGCTGGCTGCTACCATATACGGAATAGGTAAAACTTTTTTCTGGCCCACAATGCTAGGCCTTGTTGCGGAAAGATTTCCAAAAGGCGGCGCACTTACCCTGAACATTACCGGTGGACTAGGAATGATTGCAGCAGGTGTTATCGGCGCGGGTATCCTGGGCTTTATCCAGGATAAATCCATCGATAACAAGATCGCGGCCTATGATGTTTCCAACAACACAGCTATCCACATCACATATGCTACAGAAAAAAAGACCAGCCTTTTCGGCGACTATGCAGGTCTTGACCAGAACAAGCTTGCAACGGCAAAGGCTGAAGACATCGAACTCGTTGGAACCATTCGCGACACAGCAAAAAAGGAAGCCCTACGTTACATTGTTATTTTTCCAGTGATCATGCTTGTAAGCTACCTGCTGCTGATGGCTTACTTTAAATCGAAAGGGGGGTACAAAGTGATTGATCTCAAAGAGCAACCAGCGGTCACAAGCGTATAATCAATCCCTACAATAATTTTTTCTAAAAAGGTTACGGAATAAATGCGACGCATTTTATTTGTACCCTTTTTTTATGCTTTTGCAACGACTTTCTAAACGTAAATTATGCGCACAGGGCTGCGTTGTTCATCGCTCTCTTCGCATATAAGTTTGTAGCTTATCTTTGTGCATAAACAATTATCGAGGAACAAATTTATTTAAGTTAATAAAATATGAGCTTATATGAAAACGCTTTCAGAAATGATCCAGTCCGAGAAACCTGTGCTCGTTGATTTTTCCGCTGAATGGTGCGGCCCTTGTAAAATGATGGCACCTGTGCTCAAAGAATTAAAAGAGGGAGTAAAGGAAGAGGTGACCATATTAAAAGTTGACATTGATAAAAATCCTATGGCCGCACAAATGTATAATGTGCAGAGTGTACCGACGCTCATCATTTTCCAGAAAGGAGATATCAAATGGCGCCAATCAGGTGTGATAAGTGCCCGGGAACTTAAACAGGTGTTGCACCAGGTTACAACCTAACTATCCTCTTTGGCCATGTGTCTTTCCTCTCTGGCTTTCTATGCAGTTATAAGAAAGCCACTGTTAAGTGATAAGATTTTAAGGAGCCACAACATTTAATACACCCTTCGTTACCAGGTAATGACCAGGATAAGTACAGACATACTGGTAAGTGCCCGCCTTTTCAGGAGCGGTGAAATAAATAGACTCCGACTACCCGGGCTGAAGCAGAAATGTATGATATAACACTTTTGATGAAGCCGGTACATAGTTCAACTTTTGGCCATCCAGGCCCATCTTTAGCGCAAGTTCCCCTACTTCGTTTGAAGCCCCAGGCGTTGTGAATACCAGGTTATGCAACATATCATCATTGTTGCTTAAAGTTACTTTCATTTTAGCTCCTGCTTTAACCGTGATGGTTTCAAGATCAAATTTCAGTCCTGGTTTCGTTGCAATTGTAAGAGTGCGATCAGGTCCGTTCTTCCAGTCCGCAGGCTGTTTTGTAAGGTGTTTAACTGCTGTGCCTTTTTTAGCGACAGAAGCTGCGTTTGCAGGGGCCTTCATGTCCGTTTCCATAGTATGATGCATTACCGGCTCGTTTACCTTATTGTTTTCGGTAATCACAAGTCGCTCACCATCGGGGATCCTGTTCAAGGTGTAATAACCAAAGTTATGCAGTAATCCAAAGTTATTGGCAGAACGAACCCCTTCAGCTTTTATCTCATGAATGTATCCTTCCTTTAAACTGTCAGTAACCAACCTTACTTTCATCCGGTCAGCAGACACAGTTATCGCTTTAATTGCTCGTTCATTGTTATTAATTACGGGGCTGCCGTAAATATGGTGGTACTTGTAGGTGAAACTGGTGATACTATAGGAAGCTCCATTTTTAGCGCGCTAATGTCTACCGGCTCGGTAAACTCAATTTCAAACCCGTCTGGTTGTGCTTTGATAGTCTTCATTTCAAAGGGCAGCTTGCCGTTCCATTCCAGGCGTTGCAATCCAAATTGCTCCCTGCCTGTTGATCCCCATCCCCTGCTTGTCATGCCGGCAAACATGCTTCCATCTGACCCCCAGCATAAACGCAGGATGCCCGAAGAGAAGCCTTCCCGGAAAGGAAAAAACAACGCCCTGGTAAACGCCTTTTACTTTTTCCAGTGCCACGCGCATTATCTTACTTTGCCCCTGGTCGCCAACAAAAAGCTGTCCTTCAAACGGTCCCATCTTGCCCTTTTCATCATAATTGAGTATGCCGGAAGTTGATATCCCTAGAATTGTATGCGGGAACCAAACCGATGGCGTCTTCAACCCAGGCACTCGTTTAGCAACCTCAAACTTAGGCTCGCCAGTATCTGGAACATCGCTCTTTTTTAATGTTACAGGAGAACCTGGCAAACCAGCCCAGATTAGCCCCGCAGTATTTCCCATAAAATCACCTTTCTCTACATGCGTAATACTACCTGAACCAACCCAGTCTCCCTGGTTTTCGGCATAGAAAATATCACCCGCATTATTCAAAGCAAAACCCGCGGGGGAACGAAAGCCGGTTGCAAAAGGTGTCATCTTTCCATTATCGGTAATTTTTAACATCCAACCATCCCATTTTGACAAGCTTTCTCCGTATCCTATCCAGCCAAGGTTTAAGGTAACTATCATATTTCCTTCCTTATCAAGCACAGGTCCGTAAGCATACTCGTGGTAATTACCAGCTAACGGCCATGAATACACGGTTTCATACTCGTCTGCAACACCGTCGCCATTCAAATCACGCAGGCGTGTAAGCTCAGCACGCTGGGTAAGGTACAGGTCACCCTTAATATAGTTCAAGCCAAGTAACTCATGCATGCCTTGTGCAAAAAGATGATAACGGGGAGTCATCCCATTTTTCATATACGGATTCTGAATCGTCCACACTTCACCATGGCGGGTAGACACTGCTAAAGCGTCATTGGGTAATAATACCATGCCCCCTACTTCCAGGGAAATTCCTTCCGGGATGGGAACATTTCGTATAGGGTAAAAATCTTCTTCTTTCTGAATCTTTGTCGCCGTGTCTTTCCTAACCTGCGCCGTAACAAACCCGGTGAACGCAAGAAGAAGACCGGCTGTTAGAAATTTTTTCATTGAACTATATGATAGCGTATGCATAGTATTTTTATTACCAGGTAAGGGAATAGTTTAAACTGCCTCCGGCATTTTGAATAGGCACAATTAGTTCAGTACCTTTTTGGGTTTGCCTGAGCACAGGCTTATATGACTTATCTATCCGGATATAATAAGATTTATCATCCACCCGGTATAAGCCTTTCGATATAAGATCTATCTTGTTTCCTGAGGCAATCCTGCAATAAAAGTTAGCGGGTGCATTTGAAACAACAAATTGTCTTACCAGGGATGCGCCATTTTCTCCATTTGATATTTTATCGGATACGTTTGCTCCTTGTGTAACGTACCTGAAGGACGGCGCACGGCTTTCATCAAGGGTATAACCTTTATTTTGAAGATCATCAAACGCCACCGAATCAGGCCAAGCGGTATTTGCATCTTCTAAAACCGCCAAAGCCGGCGCATCGGAAAGCGTAATCACGCTACCACGCGGTATGGCAAGCTGCGGCTCTCCCCGGTCTAACCACATATTGGTAACGTCCAGGAAATCACCACGCCATATTTGTATTAACGCTCCCTGCTTAAGGTCATAAGAATAATTTACCTGGTCGGGATCACCAACAGATATGGTATGGGTTAGGTTTTTATTGTTATAGTTTAAAAAACTTCTTAGCAGGTAAGGGCTACCCTGTGGTTTTAAAAAAATTGGATTCGGGTAATCACGGTTGGGTGTAGATGCCGCGTCGTTCAGGTTAAGGAGATCGGTATTAACGCCCTTGATCGTTAATACAAGTCCAGGTTTTTGTTCACCGTAATTTTTTACATAAACCAACCTGATTGCGTGTTCTCCGGCTGCAAGTGGAACCTGTTTGGTATAAAAGCTGTTGATCCACCTGTTTGTAACACGATCTATTATGAGTTGATCATCTATGTACAACCTTCCCATTCCACTAGTTAATAGTGACATGGTATAGTTGTCCTGTGATGGCAAATTAATGATCCCGTTCATGTCAAGAGCATATACTTCATCCCCTAATCCAATATTGCCGGTTAATTGTGAAAGCGAGTCTTGTGCAGAAACAGTCAGTTTCGAAAGATCAGGAAAGTCGTTGTTTTTGAATTCGGATTTATAGTAACGGTATTTGAGTCCACGAACCGTTGCATTTAAAGGACTAATTGTTCGATGCCGTATATTTTTTAGTGCTAACGGTCCGTTTTCCGACTGAAATACAAGCGGTTCCTTTGCTTTTTCATCTGCAAATAATGCATTCCTTGACGGACCGCTCAGTTGAACCTGTTGATGAAGCAGGGTGCCATTCAGGTAAACTTCTTCAAAAGCGGCATTAGAAGACTTAACCCCATTTTCACCTACATGTGGAGCCCTGAATATCACTTTCATGTGCTGCCATAGGCCCGGAGCACGGCAAACGTTCGTGGGTGGAGCAGTACCTTCAAAACCTTTGATGGCTTCAGGTTTTGTTTCATCCCACCTTTCAACTATACCACCACAATCGGTTAATCCAATACTTTTTTTGTTCCAGCTATCAGTAAGATAAATTCCATAACGACCCTGTAAAAAAACTGCGGCCCTCGTGTCTTTCGCCATAATAAAGTCGAA
>JBBPYM010000196.1:0-3944 GCA_038199905.1 Chitinophagales bacterium
GACGGAGCAGGATAACACGATGTTCATCAAAACGAGCATAAAAAACCGCAACATACAGGGTGTTTGAGTTCAGCCGTCAGCTATCGGCGATACAACTCTAATATACAAAAAATTCAGTATAAATGCCTTCTCCGACTCGACAAGTTACACTCCAACCTCATACATCATACCACCTTCATCCCGAAATGGCTTGAATTCCAACAGCTTAGTTAATTTGTCACCAATGCAATCCAACCGGGTCTGCAATGCGTATATATACTTGGTTTTTCATAGGATATTGGATTTAAACGGGGCTGGATTTCTATCCTGGCCCCTTTTTGTTCTAGCTGGTCGAAACTTTCCTGCGACAAAGAACAACCTGACTGGTGGACCTGCCCTGAAATACATGGTGCTCTTCAACTACAAATCGCTCCTCTATAAAATGTTTCAATTCATCCAGGTTCCATTCCCTATAATGCGCCGGGTTTTCTGGCGGACCCTGATCTGCTATCCCCGCAACGATATCCCGTTCGGGAGTACTAAAAATGATGTGTTTCGCTTGAATAGAATGAATAAAGCCCATTAACTGTTCCGGCTCTTTTATATGTTCGATGACATCCGAGCAAATTATGAGATCTGTTGTAAGATATTCTGGCTGCACCGCCTTCATCTGAAGCCAGCTTTTTTTAGGGTAGTTTTTTAGTAACCACTGGTAGGTGTCGCCTATCTCGATGCCAGTTGTATTGTATTGATCCAGGTAATGAATAAGTTTGTACGCTGAACCACAGCCCACATCAATTACGTTCTCGTAATTATTTTTCTTCATCTGTTCAGCTGCGAAAATATAAACTTCTTTTTGCCATTCATCTGTGTTGGAGGTATCATCAAAGCAAGTTGCATAGGAAGCATGATGATATCCTTGTTTAATGAAATATTGTACGTAAGGCTGCAACAGTTTATTCATGCCGCCAAGTACTTTAAAAAATTTCTTTAGTAATATTCTTCGCAGGATAAAAAATCTGTGCAGCCATTTGCCTGGTGTTTTGTTCAAATAAAGTAATTTAGGTTAAGGTTGATGGTACACGATGTTATACATCAACCAATACATAAATTTAGCATAGAAATCCAGATGAAAACATTAGTGTTTGTAATAATTATCATCCTTTGTAACAACTGTTTTGCGCAAGTTAAACATGCACCATTCCGGGTGCTGGCCATTTATGAAAATGGTGGCCATCATGCCTTGTTTTCGAAAGCAGGAGGAGCCTGGCTCGACAAGCTCGCTGCCGAAGGAGGATTTAACATGGACTACATCAACAACACCGACTCTGTCAATGACGATTTCCTGGCAAAATACCAGCTGTTATCCAGCTCGTTTTTCCCCCTTACGCCTGGACACCCGCGGCCACAGCCGCTTTCGAAACTTACATCAAACAGGGTAAAGGCGGTTGGATAGGTTTTCATCATGCTACCCTGCTGGGCGAATTCGACGATTACCCGATGTGGTCGTAGTTCTCCCAATTTATGGGTGGCATAAGGTATAAGAATTATATTGCCAGTTTCGTGGAGGCAAAGGTTCACGTTGATCTTGGTAGGCATCCGGTAATGAAGGGCGTTCCTTCTGTTTTCACTATCAAAAAAGATGAATGGTATACGGATGATAAGAGCCCCCGGCCGAACGTACAGGTAATTGCCAATGTGGATGAGTCTTCTTATGTTCCATCATCTGCCATCGTGATGGGAGATCATCCTGTTATATGGTCGAACACAAATTATCTCGCAAGAAACATCTATATTTTTATGGGACACTCTCCTGATCTTTTTGAGAATGTTGCCTATACAACCCTTTATCGTAACGCCATCTTCTGGGCGGCAGGGAGGTGAATAGCTTTGAGCTGTCAGCTATCGGCTATCAGCTTCGGATTAGTTAGGGAGAACCTTTCACGTGGGCGACTCATATCTCGTCGACTCATAGCTGGCAGCCATTTCAACTAAGTACAAGCACTTATTTGAATTATTTTTTTCTATTTATGGTAAAACCCCGGTTAATTTATTAGTATTTTTCAAAAACAATTAGCTAATAGTGCAAGCGGAAAAAGAAATAGTAAGCATCTTCCCATCCTTTTTAAAAGGGGGTGGTGAAATGGGAACATTGATCCGGGAGTACGACTGGTCGGTTACTGCACTCGGTAAGCCCGAATACTGGCCGCAGAGTCTTCGGACTGCACTCGGCATTATGCTTAGCTCAAGATTTCCCATGTTTCTGTTCTGGGGCGCAGATCACATTTGTTTTTATAACGACGCCTTCCTGCCCAACCTCAGCGCAAAAGGCCAACATCCATTCTCACTTGGGCGGAAAGGTGAAGAAGCATGGGCAGAAATATGGGTTGAAATAAAGCCCTGTCTGGATAAAGTTCAAAAGGGCAATGACGCTTCCTGGAATGATGTGCAGCCAGTCCCCGTTGTTCGAAACCGTAGAATAGAAGATATTTATTGGACGTCGAGTTACAGCCCGGTGTATGATGAATCGGGGAAGGTTGCTGGTGTGTTCGTTACCTGCTCGGAAACCAATGAAAAAGTAAATGCCCAGAAACAACTGGAAGCAAACCAGCACGACCTCAACCTGGCGCTTGAAATCGCCGAACTCGGCACTTACAGGCTGAACCTGGCAACTAATTTCGTAACGCTATCCGATCGTATCAAGAACTGGTTCGGCTTTTCTAAACACGAGATTACTCTTGGCCGGTTGAAATCACTTATGCATCCGAATGATCTTTACCGCGTTGCAAAAGCGCTGAATGACACTACGAAGCCAGGTGAAATTAATCAACATGATATACAGTACACAGTAATAGAACCTGTAAGCGGAAATGAAAGACATCTGCGCTCAATAGGTAAGACCATTTTTGATGATCAAGGAATGCCGTTCTCCATAGAAGGTATATTGCAGGACATAACACCGCTTGTTATCGCGGGAAGGAAGATAGAACAAAGTGAAGCGCGTTTCAGGAACCTGATCAGGCACGCTACTGTCGGCGTAATCGTGCTCCTTGGACCAAATATGGTAGTGGACATGGTCAACGAATTTTATTGTCAGGTGTTTGCCAAGTCGTACAAGGAACTTATCGGCAAACCGCTCTTCGATGTTATCCCCGAGATGAATGGATCTTACCGCAAACAACTTGATCGTGTAAGGAACACCGGTATACCCATGTACATTTATGAGCGACCATTTTTTGTTTTGAAAGACGGCGACAAAAAACAAGCTTATATAAACCTTGTTCACCAGCCGTTAAAAGAAAAAAATGATGAGATCTCGGGAGTAGTGGTCTTGTTACATGATGTAACGGAACAGGTGACTTCCAGGCAGCGGGTTGAATATGCAGAACAAAGGGCAAGACTTACCGTAGATATCGCCGGCCTGGGTGTGTATGAAGTAAATCTCAAAACCGATGAAATTATCCCGGATGCCAACTTCTGTAAGATCTATGGTTTTGACCACCCAATGGCAAGGTCCGAGTTTCTCTCTGTTGTATATCCCGAGGACGTAGAGATCAGGAACCGTGCACATGCTGAATCCGTTATTACCGGTCACCTGGAGTACGAGGGTCGTTTACGTTGGAAAGACAATTCTGTTCATTGGGTTCATGTGATGGGCAAAGTTTTTTATGATGAGAATAAGGCAGCAGTAAAGCTGCTTGGAGTTGTGCAGGATATAACCGAACAAAAAATGGTTTCGGAAGAGCTGGAAAAAGTCGTTGCAACACGCACCAAAGACCTTGCGGAAGCAAACCAACGCTTGCTCCAAACCAATATCGAGCTCAACCAGTTTGCATACATCGCTTCCCACGACCTGCAGGAACCTTTAAGAAAAATCACTACCTATACCGGCATGCTTGAATCCAGCCTGCAAAAAGTTGGTAAAGAAAGCAGCAACTATATAGATAAGATCACAAATTCTTCCA
>JBBPYM010000197.1:0-5902 GCA_038199905.1 Chitinophagales bacterium
GAGCCATTATTTGAAAGGACTTGCTGCCCATGATGATCAGCCCCGCCTCCCGGCACTGTCCGACTGACCAGGCCAAAGACGCCTCGTCGCTGCTCTTGAAGATCCAGTCGTTCTCGCCATTGGGACCGCCCACAAACCCATCTACCGAGATCGACATCTTCATTATCAACTTACGCATGAGTAAATAATTTGTTTCTCAAATGTAAACCGCAGCCGCCGAACCCGGGCAGCGTGAAAACGACAATTCAGGGGTCTATTACGACATACTCAAACTTTCCTATCATAACTTGAGACATCACCCACGAAGGGTCTTTCTTCAAAAGATGTTTTTAGCTTTCACTGATTATGGCTTTACGTATCGGAAACTAATTATCCACCATCTTACACTATTGATGAACGTTATACTGTTACAGGATGAAGTTTGCAGCAGTGTTTTCCTTTTTTTTTATTACAGTGTGTTTTGCAAACCATGTTGGGAGAAACCAATAGTTTCAACATCGTTTAAACTCATACCCTATACCTCATACCCCATACCTCACAGCCTACACTTAGATCTTTTTTAACAACTCCATAAAATATATCTTTGTTCACAATTAAAACTAAGTGAAAATGAAGTATTTGGTTGTTTTCGTATCCATGTTAATGAATTTCAGCGCCGTCTCACAGGATGTTAGCCTGGCTTTACAGAAAAAGCCCAACACAGACCCCGCGACCAGGGCCGCAAAATGGAGCGCTGTACCTGCCCAGACCCTTGTAAGTTTTGCTGGTAGCGATACCCGTTTCTCGCAGTTACTACCTCCAGAGATAACACAAACAAGCGAATGGAAAACAACTGCCTGGAAAGGTGAAAAGGTGCATACCCAAATTGTTTTATGGGCAAAAAAGAAGATTGATCGCGTTAGTATCCAGGTAAATGATTTGAAGGACAACAAAGGGAATACCATCCCAAAAGACAATATTACCAGTGGTTTTCTTGAATACGTGATTACCGATGAATTTAGAAATGGCTGCGGCCATCGCAAGCCAACGGATTTTGACTCATCACTGGTTGCAGATATCATTAATACGAAAATGACCCTGGCAAAACTGGATAAAAATACAACTTTGCCCATCTGGCTTAGTGTTACAATTCCCGCCACCGCCAAAGCTGGACAATATACCGGTAATGTAACCATAAACGCGGGAACAAAATTCCAACTTAAGGTAGTCGTTGAAGTCAGTAACCGCACACTCCCTTCCCCGGATAAATGGAAATATCAACTGGACCTCTGGCAGCACCCGGCGGCAGTTGCACGTGTACATGATGTTCCGCTCTGGAGTGATGCCCATTTTGCAGCCATGAAGCAATATTATACAATGCTTGCCAGCGCCGGCCAAAAGATCATCACTGCCAGCATCGTAAACGAACCCTGGGGTCATCAAACATACGACGACTATCCGAGCCTGGTGAAATGGACTAAAAAGACAAACGGCACATGGACTTTTGATTACAGCTTGTTTGATAAATACGTGTCATTCGTAATGAGCTGCGGCATTAAGGGGCGTATTAATTGCTACAGCATGGTTCCCTGGAAAATTGCTTTCACTTACTATGATGAAGCGTTGCAAAAAGAGGCGGTATTTACAGAGGGCATCGGCACCCCT
This sequence comes from Chitinophagales bacterium, assembly GCA_038199905.1. Classification (GTDB taxonomy): domain Bacteria; phylum Bacteroidota; class Bacteroidia; order Chitinophagales; family Chitinophagaceae; genus JADCRZ01. The sequence goes on from JBBPYM010000197.1 coordinate 1,645, forward strand.
GGGTACAACGCCTTCTGGACCCCTATGCTGAAGGATTTTACTGCCCATCTCAAAGCAAAGAACTGGTTCGGAATCACTGCTATTGCAATGGACGAACGGCCGATGCCCGCTATGCAGTCTGTAATCCAACTCCTTAAAACCATTGATGCAAATTGGAAGATATCCCTGGCCGGAAATTACCATCCCGAAATCGAAAACGATATTTTTGATTATTGTATCGCGTCCAACCTGCGTTTCCCGGATGATGTTTTACAAAAACGTAACCAGCAGGGCAAGGCAAGTACCTGGTACACCTGCTGCGTCGAAAAATATCCTAATGGCTTTACCTTTTCTCCGCCAGATGAACACGTATGGATGGGTTGGTACACTGCTGCTACCCAAATGGATGGATATCTTCGTTGGGCTTTTAACAGTTGGACCGAAAAGCCCCTTGTAGACAGTCGTTTCAGGGCCTGGCCCGCCGGTGATACCTACCAGGTGTACCCGGGCCCCTTGAGCTCCATTCGATTTGAGAAATTGATTGAAGGGATACAGGACTTCGAAAAAATAAACCTTCTAAAGGATGAATACACAAAGAATAATGAGACCGACAAGTTGAAAGAACTGGAAGCGACACTCCAGGCATTTACCATTGGAAAATTGGCAACCGTCACGGCTGCAGAAATGGTCGCTAATGCCAAACACGTCATCAGCAAATAAAAATCCGAAGGAGTTCTCTACATTAACCAGGCAGGTTGTTAACTGGTGAGTGTAGAGAACTCCTTCGGATTTTTAATAAAGCGTTATTATTTCACCGCTAAATGTCAGGTCACAGCTTATCTGCCATTAGCGCGCAATACGGTAATTTCTTTCTTGATCTGGTCGTTAAAAGATTTCTTGACGATGTAATGCCATTGCTTTTCAGATACATCTACAAAAAATATTTCCCCTAATTTGTGATTTTTAACGGCATCCTGGAATTCTTTAGGCATCATTTCAATTCCGAAGAACCAGCCGGTATCACCATGTGTGGCATTACCATCCATAGTGTATTCGTCAGACAACTTTTCGAAAGACGCTCCTGCGTTAGCTTTCTGAACGATCAATTTTTTTAAACTGTCAATTTCTGGGTTTGTCAGCGATCCTCCGTCAAGGAATATATAATTTGCCCTGTAATTAACGGTCTCCGCCGCCTCAATAACTTTATAGGTTACATAACCCACGGAAAATATATCACCCTTGTTTTGACGTAATAACCTTTTTTCGATCAGTGACGAATCCTTGCCATAAGAAAGCTTAAGGATCGTTGGCTTAAGTGCTGGGTTGGCGTCGATGTATTGCTGTGCATCCTGGACGGTCGCGATTTTTTGGAACTTTTCTGTAACTGTAGGTTGCGCCAGAATAGGTGCCGCAAAGAGTAGGATTAAGCCCGCAAGAATAATTTTCATATTGTAATTTTTAGAAAAGCGCTGTTTGAATGCCAAAATTTTTCTTTTTACGAGGGCAGGTGCAGCATTATGAAGGTACTATTTTTTACAGTATGCAGCGAACCATCCCCTGTTGGTAAAGGGAAATAAATCGTTAAAATTGAAAGGATCGGTGTCGTGGGAATTGGTTGCCGCTTTGGCTAAAAACTGCCGAAATTTTTAAACCCCGGTGAAAAGGGCTAACCCCTTGCATTTGTCAATTATTTGTATAAACTTTGTTTTAGTAAATCGATAAAAACTTCTCAAGTACAGGTCATGTAATCTTCTTACAACACATATTCAAAGGCGCCCACCAAGCGAAATAACATCTCGTCAAGAATCATGGTATTTAATCACGTGATCATAACACATGAAGGATCACGCGGAAGAAGCGTACATGTTTATTAATACACAATAAGTTTTATGTCAGTCTCAGAAAAATATGGGCGAACCCGCCATTACCCGTTTTCGCCGGGAACAACCAGCGACGACCGCATAAACAACGATTACTGGAATGATCTACAGCTAATTCCCACGCTGGTACATACAGAAAAGCTTGATGGTGAAAACAATTGCCTCAGCAGGTACGGCGTGTTTGCAAGGTCGCACGCTGCACCGACAACTTCACCCTGGACGGCAACGCTGCGGCAGTATTGGAACAGCGTAAAAGATGCCATGGGTGACCTTGAAATATTTCTTGAAAACTGTTATGCTGTACATTCATTAAAGTATTGTAACCTGGATCACCATTTCTATGTATTTGCCGTGCGGGAGCATAATGTTTGGTTGAGCTGGGAGGAGACAAAATTTTATGCTGCAATGATCGACCTGCCTGTAGTGCCTGAAATCGAACTAATAAAAACGCCTGTTGATAAGGCAGATTTCGAGCAGTCTGTAATGAAAATATCAGCAGGACCCGGAGCCTTCTCTCCAACTGATATTTTAACAGGAGCAAGCTCCTCTATGGAGGGAATAGTCTCCAGGAGCGCAGACAGTTACCCTCAGGAAGACTTTCAGCATAAAGTTTTTAAATATGTAAGGAAAGGGCATGTAAAATCCGGTGAACACTGGACCCGTAGCTGGGCGAGGGCACCATTAAATTGGGAAGGAGGTAAGAATGTGGAAAATAGCTGAGACAAACGAATGGCACCTGCTCGAGAAAGAATTTGACTGGGTGCACGATATGAATGGAGTGATACAAGATAAAATACACCACCAGGAAGGGGATGTGGCAATACATACCAGAATGGTTTTAGACGCGTTGGTGAAATTACCTGCTTTTACAACATTGCCGGAACAGGAAAGGCATATAATTTTCGCCGCCGCTTTATTGCACGACGTAGAAAAACGTTCCACTACCATTACCGAAGAGGACGGATCAGTTACTTCAAAAAACCATGCAAAAAAAGGGGCGTTAACGGCCAGGAACATATTGTACAAGGCTATTCCTGCGCCTTTTGCAATAAGGGAGCAAGTTTGCGCCCTCGTCCGTTTTCATGGATTGCCCCTGTGGGCCATAGAAAAAACAGATCCTGCAAAAGCGGTTATTGAAGCGAGCCTTCACTTAAATACAAAAATGTTAGCTATCCTTGCCACGGCCGATGTGTTGGGAAGGATATGCAAGGACCAGCAAAATCTTCTATATAAGATTGACCTGTTCCAGGCGCTGTGCGAAGAAAATGAATGTTGGGGTAGCCCGCGTGGTTTTAGCACGCCTAGCGCAAAGTTCCATTATCTTCAAAAAGACGGAACTTACCCGGGTTTTGTGCCTTTTGATAAACCAGGGTCCCGCGTGGTGTTAATGTCCGGCCTGCCAGGAGCAGGAAAGGATTCTTATGTGCGAAAATATTATAAAGACTTGCCCGTAATAAACTTGGATGATATAAGAAAAAAGTATAAAGTATCAGCTACGGACACGCGAGGCAATGGAACGGTTATTCAGATGGCCAAAGAAAAGGCAAGAGTTTTTTTGCGTGCCGGGGAGGATTTTGTTTGGAACGCAACAAATGTTACCCGTCAGATGAGGGAACAACTGGTGGATTTGTTCATCACCTATAATGCATTTGTTACAATAATATATGTTGAAGTGGCCTATAACAAATTGCACGTTCAGAATAATAACCGTGAGGCGGTTGTGCCATGGACAGTAATAGAAAAGTTGTTGCAAAAATTAGAACTGCCATTACAAAGTGAAGCACACGAAGTGATCTATAAATATTGAATAGGCTGTGAAAATTTATAGCCATTGGTATGATTTTTTTAATAAATTTGAAAAAACATTTAAATGAACAACATATTCAAGGGTTTAATAGCAGGCTATGGCGCAAAGAAATTAGGCGGTGGTTGCTTCAGTACCATTCTGGTATTTGTTATAATTTGGTACGCCCTGGGGCATTGTGGAAACGGTTCATCAAATCAGGGCTCCCCCCGGACTGGTTCAGTGATAAAAGCTGGTAACAGTCAAGTGGCGAACTCGAATGTTGTAAAACACCAGGCTACGTTTTAATTTCTTTTATTCTATCCCGATTTCTTTTGTATAAACCCTGGCTGCTGAGCCGGGGTTTTTTTATTCAATCATTAAATACCTGGCAATAACTGGCATAATAAGCCCCTCAAATTGCCGCGAATACACCCTTCATTAGTTAGCCGTAGCGCCTAACTTTACTGTAATCAAATTAAAGAAAATGGAAAATATTACGGTTAAGGATGACAGAATGTATTCATTAGTTTTATTGTATGATCTGCATACTAAATTATTCAATAACGTTATTGAAGGAATCTCTGATGAGGATGCAAATAACAGGATGAATACA
>JBBPYM010000198.1:0-19678 GCA_038199905.1 Chitinophagales bacterium
AATGATGTACAACGTGAGAGGCCCAGAACCAGCCGACATGGTGGCTGGTGCGATGAAACCAGTAGTAGGAAAAGTCATCAGCCAGGAAAGCCAACGCCAGCACCCACCATTTTCCAGTATCCAAGGTAAATATCCTGTATTTATACACGAGCATAAATAAGGCAAATATGGCTGCCTTGCTTAAAAGTCCGGTAAATACATTGCCTAGTCCGAGCGAAATGCTGCTGAATGTATCTTTAACTTCATATGTTTCATTCTTTTCGATCGCAGCAAAAATAGCTTCTGTTACGAGCAGGATGACAAAACCCGGGATAGCATACAATATTAAGTTTGGAGGCATAGCAATTTTATTCCGTAATAAAATTACCGAAAAAAGTGCTACCGGGTGAAGAAGCTGATTTAATATTGCCGAAGTTGACCGAAATCAGCTAAGACGTTTGGAGTGTCTGGTAGCAGGATGGGTTCTGTGTTTTAAAATAACTTGTTATATATTTAAAGTTGTTAGCAGGTAGCCATCGATTAGTGCTTTAATTAAATTCTTAAAATAGTTACATGAAAAAATTATTAACAGGCTGTTTATTAATGTTGTGCATTAGTGCCATGTCCCAAAAACGATCTTCGCTGAAATGGATGAAACTTTTTAATGGCAAGGACCTAAAAAATTGGACAATAAAAATCAAGGATCACCCCATCAATGAAAATTTTGGGAACACATTCAGGGTGGAGAATGGCTTGCTGAAAGTAAGCTATGATCAATATGATGGTTTCAAAGAGCAGTATGGTCATATCTTTTATAAGCAAAAATTTTCCGCTTACCTGCTGGTAGTAGAATACAGGTTTGTTGGAGAACAGGTAAAAGGTGGTGCCGGATGGGCAATACGGAACAGCGGTGCCATGTTGCAGTCGCCTGCACCCGAAACGATGGCATTAAACCAGGATTTTCCAATTTCTTTAGAGTGCCAGTTACTGGGAGGAAATGGCACCAACAAAAGGTCAACCGCCAATTTGTGCACACCCGGAACAAATGTTGAAATGAATGGTAAATTATTCACCCCGCATTGCATAGATTCGAAATCTAAAACCTATCATGGCGACCAGTGGGTTAGAGTAGAAGCGCTTGTTCTGGGTGATTCCGTGATTAAACATATTGTAGAAGGAGATACAGTGCTTGTATACAACAGGCCTCAATACGATGGCAGGGATAGCTGGGTGAAACAAGCCGGATTTAAAGATGGCGAGACTATAAAGGAAGGATACCTGTCGCTGCAGAGTGAGAGCCATCCTGTGGAATTTAGAAAGGTGGAGCTTTTTAATCTTCAACCCTATATGAAAGATCCTAAAAAGTTACATGCTATTCTCCAAAGATTACAAAAAGAAAATATAAAACAACCATCAAATCAGCTGATAGGCCACAGGTAAGTTCGTATCTTCATATTATTTCGGCAGCAACCACAGCCATTGGCAGGTGCCGGAAAAACTTTTCTCCGCGACGATGCCCTACCATATGATTTTTTTTAAATCCTGAGCTGCCCGGTTTATGACCATAGCCAGGGATATATTAAACGAGGGCAGCCTTTCACGCAAAAAGAGAATATGACAGCAGAACAACAGCGGTTAGCGGTAAATGCCGGCAACAACGTTCCACTGGAACAATGGGGCCCATATCTAAGCGAGCGGCAATGGGGCACAGTGAGAGAAGATTATGGTCTTTATGGTGACGCATGGAACTATTTCCCTTTTGAACATGCCCACTACAGGTCTTACCACTGGGGAGAAGACGGGCTGGCGGGCATATCAGATTATTTTCAAAATCTTTGTTTTGCGCTGGCTCTATGGAATGGCAAGGACCGCATACTAAAAGAAAGACTTTTTGGACTTGGTAACAGCGAAGGCAATCATGGTGAAGACGTAAAGGAGCTTTATTATTACCTGGATAATACGCCCACGCATTCTTATATGCAATACCTGTATAAATACCCGCAGGAGGAATTTCCCTACGACAAGCTGAAGGAAGAAAATCGCAGACGTTCAAAAGAAGAGCCCGAGTATGAAATTTTGGATACCGGTATTTTTGATAATAACAAGTACTTTGATGTTACCATCACATATGCAAAACAGAACTCGCAGGACATTTTTATAAAAATAGATGTCCATAACCGTTATACCGAAACGGCAGATATAACGGTATTGCCTACCCTATGGTTTTATAACCGGGCCATCAATCATGAACCAGGGAACGAAGCGACGATCAGTTACGTGGATAAAGCGTCTGTAAAAGCCAGTCATAGCAGGTTAGGCACTTATTACTTCTACTTCCAGCCTGCCAGGGATCTGTTGTTCACTGAAAATTTATCTAATATTGAAAAAATAACCGGTGAGCCCAATGAAGCGCCGTTTGTAAAAGATGCATTTCACGATGCTATTATAAGAAAAGAGAATATCACGGCGCTCCGCAAAAAAAAGTCGGGTACAAAATTCTCACCCGTATATCATTTGAGCATAGAACCGGGAAAGTCAAGAACTGTTTACCTGCGATTAAGCGACCAGGCTATGAACAATGCTTTTGTACCAGGTTTTGAAAATATTTTTGTAACAAGAAAGGAAGAAGCAGATGCTTTTTATGAAGCCATATTGCCGCAAAATCAAAAGCCGGAAATGCTTAAGATCCAGCGCCAGGCACTTGCTGGCTTATTATGGAGCAAGCAATACTATCATTATGATGTAGAAAAATGGCTAACTACCAGTGATAATATTACGCCTGTAAATCCTGGTAAGTTACACGGTCGTAATCATGAATGGAAACACTTGAAGAACCAGGATATCATCCTGATGCCGGATAAATGGGAGTATCCCTGGTATGCAGCCTGGGACCTTGCCTTTCATTGTATTCCGATGGCGATGCTGGATGCTAATTTCGCAAAACACCAGTTGCTGCTGATCATGCGGGAGTGGTACATGAAACCAGACGGCCAGCTACCGGCGTATGAATGGCATTTCGGTGACGTCAACCCGCCCGTACACGCATGGTCGGCATTGATGGTATACCGTGTTGAAAAGGGTAAAACAGGGAAGGGCGATATACCTTTTCTCAAAAGAATATTTCATAAACTTATCATCAATTTTACCTGGTGGATAAACAGGAAGGATGCCAGTGGAAATAACATCTTCCAGGGAGGATTTCTTGGGCTCGATAATATAGGAGTGTTCAACCGGAGCATCGAGATGCCCGGCGATATGCGTCTTGAGCAGGCTGATGGTACGAGCTGGATGGCAATGTATGCGCTTAACATGATGGACATCGCCATGGAAATATCGATGCATGACGAGTCATTCGAAGACACCGCCACCAAATTTTTTGAACATTTTGTGTTGATCGCTGAAGCACTTAACCAACACGGTTTATGGAACGACAGCGACAAATTCTTTTACGACACACTTACCGTTGCCGGCTCGGACCCGATTCAGTTGCGTATCCAGTCTATTGTTGGCCTCACAACGCTTTTTGCTGTTTCAATTATTGAGAAGAAAACGCTGGATAAATTAAGTGACTTTAAGAAGCGGATTACCTGGTTTGAAAACTACCGGTTAAAGAATAATCGTTTCTGGCCGAATGAAGAGCGCTCAGATGGAGAGAAGATCTTACTGTCGCTTGTTCCCAGGGAGCGGCTGATAAATCTGCTTGAGCGCTTACTGAATGAGGATGAGTTTCTATCTCCCGGCGGTATCAGGGCCCTATCCAAATATCATGAGAATAATCCCTATGCCGTTACCATCGACCATATTGAATATAATATCAAGTATGATCCAGGAGACTCCACTTCCAATCTTTTTGGTGGCAACTCTAATTGGCGCGGTCCGGTCTGGATACCTATTAATTATATCATCATACAGTCCATACGACGCTACAGTGAATTTTATGGCGACACTTTACTGGTTGAATGCCCCGCAGGTTCCGGTATAAAGCTCAACCTGGAAAAGGTTGCAGATGAACTCAGCAGGCGCGTGATCAGCATTTTTACCAGGGATGAGGAAGGTAAACGGCGCCTTCACGGCAAATACAGCGAATTTTATCAGCGGCCTGGCAACGAGCACCTTATATTATTCTATGAGTATTATCATGGAGACAATGGGCATGGCCTGGGTGCAAGTCATCAAACAGGGTGGACTTCACTAGTTGCTGAGTTAATCAGTGAGTTGGCAGGGAAGAAGCTTTGAGGTATGAGGTATGGGGTGTGAGGTATGGGTGTGAGGTATGGGTGTGAGATATGGGTGTGACGTATGATTGTCAGCTATAAAGGTAAGCGTGAGTACAAAAATTTCTCTGCAACACCCATAATCCATAATCCATAACCCATACCCCATACCTCATACCTCATACCTCATACCTCATACCTCATACCTCACACCTTGCCTCTCGCAGTTTGGCATAATTATTTCAACTCCCCAGGTATCATTTCTCTGCTGCCCTGTAACAATATTCTTTCACTACCTCTTAACAAAACATTTATGGCAACAACACTTATTGAAACTATTCAAAAAAATTTAGGCTATCCAGAATTATGTAAGGTAGACCCCAATACGCAGGCTGTTAAAGATACGAGCGAAGCTCATTCATCTGCGAATTTGGGTCAGGCTGCTATACCTGCTGTACTGGTTGGTTTGTATAAATACGGAAATACTGACACCGGCGCTGAAGACATTCTGCGGGGAGATATGTCCACAAATTGGCTCGACTTGTTTTTCACTGATACAAAACCGGACGTAATTGGTAAAGTGGCTTCTTATGCCGATAGGGAAGAAGGGAATATCTCACAAAAGATGGAAGAAATAGCCGAGGAAGCAATTAGAGTCATACGCGAGAACACACCGGAGAAGGCGACCTTATCCGACATCAAAACTTATGTAGCCCAGCAACGCTCCAGCATTCTTGTTTATTTACCAGCGGAATTACAAATAAGCAATGTTATCAACGATAATACGCTTGATGACAGAACTAATAAAATGGAAGGTCCAATGTCTAATTCCATGCACTTCATTGAAAAAATTTTCTCCGGCTCAACTACCGAAAAGAATGAATCTGCTGACGAAAATAATAAGGACTTTTCCTGATGCAAGCATCGCGAGAATACCCTACATTAATGCACTAATTTAGATCTTTACCTGCCATTAATTTTGTATTTGGATAGTGTTTAAATTTTTGATAATCTAGATCGGAAACGCAATTTTCAGTTACAAACTTCGTTTTTGACGTAAAGATTCTATATCCAATAAACTTAATTTAAATGGATTACTCAATATCTAACCAGCAGGAGTCATTGGCAGAACTCGTAGTCTTGAACGATATTCAAATCAACTTTTCCAGTTACGAAGCTATTTTGAGCATCAAAAGATGGAAATTTATTACACGTATTCCTGGAATAGCCCAGCGGATAATCCAGGAAGCAGATGAAAACATTCAGAAAAGCTTTCTTGCATACATATCCAACGAGAAGGTGCTAGAGAATGAAAATTATTTTCACCTGGAAAAAGTTAACTAATACCCTTGGTAGGTTTGTCCTTTGAATTCAGCGCTGTGATATGGCACCAGGGACAAAATATGGCTTGACATCTGATGCCTTTGATTCTTTTTAACTACCAGCTGCCGCCGGTTAGTTATAACACCTCAATTTTCCCCAACGGCTACCTTAAGAATTCCCTGCATTGGCCGGAATTAAGTTTATTTACATCTTCCGGCAATAAACTGCTCAAATTCAAAATTAATTTGGAACCTTTGCCCTTTTTTAGGGGGTTGTTCTGGTGAAAACCAAGCCCACATGTTTACATCATGTTAATTTCTAAGGATCTAGCGAATTAATGTAGAGGAACATCAGCCTTTCCGAAAAAAAATTCAAACATAATGAACATTTAAACGTTTACATCTAAAATATTCTTCTCAACTATGGCAATTCTTATCTTTTTTGTAGCTCATTGGTATCTGTCACTGTTTTCACAAACGTTTTTCCAGCACCGTTATGCTGCTCATGGCGCTTTTACAATGAGTAAATTCTGGGAAAAAGTATTTTACCTGTTTACCTATATAACACAAGGTTCGTCATTTATAAGTCCTAAAGGTTATGCAATAATGCACCGTATGCACCATGCTTATACCGATACTGACAAGGATCCACATTCCCCATCATTTGATTCCAATCTTTTTACCATGATGTGGCGCACCAAGAATATTTACCAGGGCATTTTACATGGAACTGTACAGGTAGAAGAACGTTTTCTAAAAAACGTTCCTGACTGGCAGGCGCTTGAGAGAGTAGGAGACTATTGGCTATTTAGGTTGTTCTGGGCGGCTTTTTATGTTGCTTATTATGTTTATTTTGCCACTTCACCCTGGATGTATCTTTTGCTGCCGATCCACTTTTTGATGGGACCTGTCCATGGCGCCATTATTAACTGGTTTGCTCATAAGTACCAGTACGTGAACTTCCCGGTGAACAATACTTCAAAAAATTTATTCCCGGTTGACCTGCTGATGATGGGTGAAGGTTATCATAATAATCACCACAAGTTTCCATCCCGTGTAAATTTTGGTTATAAGTGGCATGAGCTGGATCCTACTTACCCCGTCATATTGTTACTAAGCTGGCTCCGCATCATAAAGATCAAAAAAGTGCTGCCTAACGCGGTGCCGTCAGAATTCTAAATTAAGTAAAAAAGTAAGGAATAAATCGTGTTGATGAAATGTGTATGATTTGATACCTTCAGGTCAGCAGATCAGTCAGCGGAATTAATTTCTGAATAACCTCCTGCGTTTTCAAATTTGAGCTACATCATTGGGATCGATATGGGCACTACGCACACGAAAGCCGTTGTTTCAACAGCAAAGGGTGACGTGTTGTTTGAAGAGAAAGCAGCCTACCCTACACTTCAGCCATTTCCCGGGCATAGTGAACAAGATCCTGCGCTGCTGTTCGATGCCGTAATTACCGTACTTGAAAAAGTATTAGGTAACATTAAGGATAAAAAAGATGTTGTTGCAGTGTGCTTCAGTGCTGCCATGCACAGCATTATGGCCATAGATGAAAATGGTATTCCATTGACAAATCTGTACACCTGGGCAGATACCAGGAGCAATAAATATGCAAAGGAGTTAAAAGATTCCGCGCTGGGTAAAGCTATTTACCTTGAAACCGGAACGGCAGTACACCCCATGTCGCCTTTGTGTAAAATAACATGGATCAGGAATGAACTTCCCGACATTTTTAAAAGAACGTCAAAGTTTATTTCTGGAAAAGAATATATTTTTTACAGGCTGTTTGACCGTTTTGTTGTTGACTTTTCGATTGCATCTGCCACGGGCCTTTTTAGTAACCGCAGTTTTACCTGGTTTGAGTCCTCATTAAAGTATGCAGGTATATCTACCGACTATCTTTCTGACCCCGTTTCTACTACTCATTCAGAAACAGGCCTGCTTAAGATCTATAAAGATCGTTTTGGCTTAGCACATAACCTGCCCTTTTTCGTCGGCTCCAGCGATGGCTGCCTGGCAATACTCGGCAGTGGTGCTACCGAGCCGGACGAGGCAGCGCTTACCATTGGCACGAGTGGTGCGGTGCGGAAGATAAGCCCCCAACCATTGAACGATGAATTTGGCCGGCTATTTAATTATGTATTGGATGATAAGTTGTTTGCAAGTGGTGGCGCGTCCAATAACGGCGGCATTGTTCTAAAATGGTTTTCAGAGAATATACTTGATAAACCATTTTCCTCCGCCGAGGCATTTGAGTGGTTTATGACTACGGCCGCCAAGGCCACTATTGGCTCGAAGGGGCTGGTTTTTCTGCCCTATATCTATGGCGAAAGATCTCCGGTTTGGGATGCAGATGCCAGGGGCGTGTTCCTTGGAATTAATAGTCTTCATTCAAGGGAACATTTCATGCGTGCAATTCTTGAAGGCATTTCCTTTTCTATGTACCAGCTCTTGCAAGCCATGGAAGAAACAGGCGGGCCCATCGATACGGTGTACGCGAGTGGCGGTTTTATCGAATCTGATTTTTGGTTGCAGATGGTGTCTGATATTCTTGGTAAGAAGGTTGTTGTATCATATGCCGCTGATGCATCAGCAATGGGTGCAGTTTTTCTTGCCTCGCGTGCCCTGGATATCATCAAAGAGTGGTCGGAGGTAAAGGAGATGGTAGTTACCAGCGCAGTTTTTGAACCCGATGCTGCCGCGCATGAGTTGTACAAAAAAAACCTTCAGATTTTCAACTCCCTATACAAAAAGCTCGAAACTGACTTCGCAATTTTAACGACGGAGAACAACACAAATTGACCGGTTGTTTCAGGAAAAGTTTCATTTATCGTCAATAAACTTTTATCGGGTCATCACTTTTTTGGAAAGGCCCTTATCTTTGAAAGTAGGTCTTGATTATTCGTCCTTTTCTCCCTTAAAACATCGCTTTATATGTTCACCTGTTCATTGTTAAAATGCAGACTGCCTTTCAAGATAATTCCAGTATTTTTCTTTGCTATGATTTTGTATTCCTGCAGCGAAAATAAAGAAATGAATATAGGCAGTTTTGAACGCCTGACGCCCGAATTCTCGGCGATCATTGACGCGGATGCCACAGTAAGTGTTATTGCGCAAGGGTTTGAATGGAGCGAGGGCCCGTTATGGATAGAGAAAGATAAGATGTTACTTTTTTCGGATATACCAGAAAATACTATCTATAAATGGACAGAGGATAAGGGTAAAGAGGTTTACCTAAAGCCGTCCGGGTATACCGGCAGTATACCAAGAGGTGCGGAGACTGGATCTAATGGTCTTGTGTTGAATGCCAATGGTCAGTTGGTTCTTTGCCAGCATGGAGACAGGAGAATGGCCGTGATGAATGCGCCGCTTGAATCACCAAAGCCGGAGTTTATTACCCTTGCTGATAATTACAATGGTAAAAAATTTGATAGTCCGAATGATGCCGTGTATAGAAGTAATGGGGACCTTTATTTTACCGATCCTCCCTATGGATTGGAAAAAAATGCTGCTGATCCTCTTAAAGAATCTCCTTACCAGGGAGTTTATAAGGTAACTCCGGATGGCAAGGTGAGCCTGTTGGTTGATACACTTACCAGGCCGAATGGGGCGGCGTTTTTTCCGGGCGATAAAACGATAATTATTGCTAACTCAGATTCATTAAAAGCTACCTGGTATGCGTATGATATTGGTGACAATGATTCGCTTGCAAATGGGCGGATTTTTTATGATGCGAGTCATCTAACGGCAACGGACAAGGGTTTACCGGATGGTTTAAAAATTGATCGTAATGGCAACGTGTTCGCCACGGGCCCAGGCGGAATATGGGTATTTGATAAAGCCGCGAGGTTGCTGGGTAAGATACGGATCAATGGGCTGGCATCGAATGTTGCTTTTGCCGATAATGAAAAAACGTTGTTTGTTACGGCGGATATGTATTTGTTGAAAGTGAAGTTGAGGGATTAGCTGTCAGCTATCGGCTGTCAGCTGTCAGCCTTCGGCTTCGTGGGATTATCGATTCAATTCTTACGGTGGTTAGATAATTTATTCCAGGGTTCAACTCTTGGTTGAACGGATCTCGCCTGCAAGGGAGGCATAAACTGACTTATTACGGAAATGTTATGCCACTCCAACAGGGCTGGAGTAGGCCACCATTACTACCCAGGGCTGAAGCCCTATATTCCGGTGTTGGTATCCGGTTTAAATGGCAGGATATCAAAGATGAACCCCGTGCCTGCTATGATCCCAATAGTTTGTTTATAAATGAAATTTACTCTCCTTTTAACATGGGTGGCAGCATACCTCATGGAATGAGGCTGGTGTATGTGATTGAATAGCTATCAGCAGTCAGCCTTCGGCTTGTTTGATCCGCATTTGTCATACCTGGTTTTTATCTTTCAAAAACGGAAAACTAGCCAGTATCAGTTTGGGATAAATGCCTGTTGTCTTAAGAGGCACGGAAGCCGGAAGCCGAAGGGCGACGGCTGATAGCTGATAGCTGATAGCTGATAGCTGGTAGCTGATAGCTGATAGCTGATAGCTGATAGCTGACAGCTCATTTCCTCAAATGATAACTCTTCGGCTTCACAAAAGATCTTAGCCCTGCATGCGAAAGGGCCACTCCGAAGCCTGAATGATTACGGCCGCTCCAGGGAAGGGCCGCACTAACGCGGTCGCAGCAGTTCCAATAGCCGGTACCTGCGTTTATTTCATTAAGTATTTTTTCTGCGCGGTTTTGATCGGCGCTGTAAACAGAAGCGGTAAGACCATACTCGGTTTCCTGCATCAGGGAGATTGCTTCCTCATCATTTTTAACTTTCATGATGCCGATTACGGGACCAAAAGATTCATCTTTCATCACGCTCATGTCATGCGTTACCTCCGTTAGAATGGTAGGTTCAAAATAATACCCTTTGCCATTTAATCGATTGCCACCAGTGAGCAACTTGGCGCCTTTAGATCTTGCGTCCTCTACCTGTTGTTGTAGAAAAGCAGGTTGTTCTTTACGTGTTAGCGGTCCAATGTAAACGCCGTTTTCAGTTGGCGGTCCAACACGCCATGACTGTACCTCTTTCAGTATTTCCTGTATGAAAGCATCGTACACTTTTTCATGCACATAGATTCTTTCAACGGAGCAGCAACTCTGACCGTTGTTGTAAAACGCACCATCCGCGGTGGCAGCCGCAACGCCTGCAATATCAGTAATATCATCAGCGACATACAATGGATCTTTGCCACCGAGTTCAAGGTGGCAGGGAACCATTTTTCCAGCGAGTTTTTCATAAATGTATTTGCCTGTTTTGTAGGAGCCGGTAAAAAAGTATCCTTTGAATGGTAATTCCAGCAGCATTGCTCCTACCTGGCCGCCACCAATAGCCAGCTCAAATACATTTTCCGGAATACCGGCAAGCTTAAGTAATTTTTGTACTTCAATACCGGTAAGGGTTGCATATTCGGAAGGTTTATATAATACGGCATTGCCGGCTAGCAGTGCGGGTACGAACACGTTTACGCCCACCAGGTAAGGGTAATTCCAGGCTGAAATATTACATACCACACCAAGTGGCTCGTACCGAATCTTTTCTTCCGTTCCATTCATAGAAGACATCAGTTCATCTGAAAGATATCGGGTGGCGTTTTCTGTCAGCCACTTTATCCTTGCCTGCGCACTGTTAATTTCATTGCGAGATTGCTGCAGGGGTTTGCCTACTTCCGAGGTAAGTATCCTGGATAAACGCTCTTTATTATCTTCAAGCAATGAAGAAAATTTAATGACTCTTTCGGTTCTTTCATTTAAAGATCTTTTTGCCCACTGCTGTTGCCCGGATAACAGTGTTTGAAATTTGGACGCAACGGTATCGGCGGTATCTGGTTCGATCTCGTCAATAACTTCTTCAGTAGCGGGATTTATAATTTGCATATTAATTATTCATTTTTAAGGTTCTGATGGCTTCAATAAAACTCCTCCTGATATTAGCAGAGAGAGGACTTTGCTGGTCCGTCATTCGTTCCGGGTGCCATTGCACCAATAGCAGGTAGGGATGAGCCTCGAAATCTTTTCTTTCAAGTGCTTCAATTACTCCATCTTCGGAAACCGCATTTATGGTCAGGTTTTCTGCGACTTCTGCAGCGCTTTGGTGGTGCGCGCTGTTAACAATACCAGTGTTTATACCGGCAATTTTCTCGAGGGTAGAACCAGCCGATATTTCAATAAGATGGATCCTGTCTTCCCCTTCCCGGAACTTGGAGTGATTGTTTTTTCCTGCTGAAGGTATATCCAATAGCAGTGTCCCGCCAAAGAAAGCATTAGCCAGTTGGAGTCCACGACAGATGCCTAACACGGGTAATTTATTTTCCTGTGAATAGGCAAGCACTTTCCATTCAAAGACATCTCTTTGTTCATCGATGTCAGGCACGGTACCTTTGTAAAAATCCATGTATTCTAACTTGTCATAAAATTGCGGATGAACATCCTGTCCTCCGCTTAGCAAAATTCCATCACAGTCATCTATAGCCGAAAAGTCGGGATCGTCGTAGCTAAGTTTAATAACTTCCACGCCAGGCAGTTCTTTTATCCAGTTTGCATAATTTTCATATTTCGCGCAATCTGTTATGCCTATCATGACATCGCTCATCTGTTGATTGTTTTCTGATTAAAAAAAGCTTTAATAAATTCATTTAAGGTTATAGCGCTTCCAGGTATAAAGTCTTAAAGTCTTCCCGGGTTACCAGTTTTGGATTATTGGGGTGTGCAAAATCGGCTATCGCAAGGTCGGCCAGAGTATCTATGTGTTCGACTTTAACTCCTATGTTTGCAAGCTTATGGGGAATGTTTATACTGGCATTCAGGTCGAATAAATATTGCACCACGGCCTCTCCTGACTCCTCCTGCAGCTCAAGTGTACGGGCGATACGTTTGAATTTGTTCTCAAGTCCTTTAATGTTGAAGCGCATGCCATAAGGGATGTTTACTGCATTTGCCAGACCGTGATGTGTATCAAGTAAGGAGGATAATGGATGGGCAAGAGAGTGCACAATACCCAGGCCCTTTTGAAAGGCTACGGCACCCATCAAAGAAGCAATAAGCATCTTACTGCGGGATTCAAGATCCGGTCTGTTTACAGCTGTTTCCAGCGACGAGGCAATCAACGAAATGCCTTCCAAGGCGATTCCTTCACACATAGGGTGAGACATTTTAGCAAGATAGGCTTCCATGTTATGGGTGAGCGCATCCATGCCGGTGGCAGCCGTGATAAAAGGCGGTAGCTCCATCGTAAGCAGTGGGTCAGCAAAAACAATTTTTGCCAGCAGCTTGGGTGAGAAAAGTATTTTCTTCTGGTGAGTTTCATCATCCGCGATAATAGCGCTCCTGCCAACTTCGCTGCCAGTGCCTGCAGTTGTAGGGATGGTAATAAAATGCGGCACGTCATTCACAACATAAACATCGCCGCCTATAAGATCATCATATTTGAAAAGATCTTCCCTGTGATTCACGCGCAGGACAATTGCCCTTGCTACGTCCAGCGCTGCGCCACCTCCGATACCAATGATACTGTCTCGTTTAGTGCCATCATACAGATCAGTTCCTTTGTATACGTCTGACTTTAACGGGTTCTTATGAATATCGTGGAATACTTCAACAATAATATTAGCAGCCTTTAATGAATTTACAATGTTCTTAAAAAAAGACAGTTGGGCCACTGTACCATCCGTTACAATCAGTGGGCTGTTTAAATTATTAGCTTTAAGATAAGCACCGAGTTCATTACTCGATCCGGCACCGAAGCGAATGGTTGTAGGGAAATTGTATTGGGAAACCATGGTGATTGTTAATAGTTAATTATGAATACGTAGAAGGCAACGTATTTGTTGCTTTTTGCTGATAGCTGACGGCTGATAGCTGACGGCTGATAGCTGATAGCCGACGGCTGACAGATTATTAGCTGTTACCTAAATAATCTCAAAATATCTTTTCATTTCCCAGTCGGTTACTGCTTTCAGGTGTTGTTTCCATTCCCATTCGCGTGTTTTTGTAAAATGATCCACGAAAGCCTCGCCGAAGAGTTCCCTGGCAACCGCGGAAACTTTCATCATCGTGGTAGCTTCATACAAATTTCGGGGAAGTGTTCCGTAAGCGAATTCCTGGTAGCCATTCCCTTTTGTGGCGGGCTGACTTAATTGCAGTTCGTGCGTAACGCCATACCATCCCGCAGCCAGGGAAGCGGCCATGGCGAGATAAGGATTTACATCAGAGCCGACAACCCTTGTTTCCAGCCTGCTCGATTTGCTTCCGGCGGGAAGGGCCCGTAGCGCCACGGTTCTGTTGTCAATGCCCCAGGTAATGGTGGTGGGTGCCCAGGCTCCTTCTACCAAACGTTTGTAACTGTTTATAGTAGGTGCGAACATGGGCAATATGTGCGGCAGACAAAATAATTGTCCCGCAATATAACTTTTCATCATCGGGCTCATTTTCAGCGGGTCCAACTCATCATAGAAAAGATTTTTTTTGGTTGTTTTGTCCCAGAGGCTCTGGTGGATATGTCCGCCGCAGCCAGGCAGGTTCTCGTCTATTTTTGCCATAAAAGAGGCCATGGCATTGTGTTTATAGGCAATCTCCTTAACCCCGGTTTTAAACAATACAGCGCGGTCGGCGGCTTCCAGTATTTCCGAGTACCGGATGGCGGCTTCATAAACACCCGGGCCGGTTTCTGTATGCAGTCCTTCCAGCGGAACATCAAATTTTCTCATCAGTTCAAAAAGGTCTGCAAGAAAATCATTTCGCAGCGTGCTGCGGAGGATAGAATATCCAAACATCCCTGGTGTTAGTGGGGTGAGGTTCCTGAATTGCTTTTCTGCTGCGGACTGGGGTGTTTCTGTAAAATTATACCACTCAAATTCCTGCGAAAAAAAAGGCGCGATGTTCTGATCCGCCGTTTGTGAAATAATTTTCTTTAATAACTGTCTTGGACAAACGAAGTTTGATTTATCGGAGCTTTCGCTCATTTCGCCGAGGAAAAACGGCAGGTCATTTTCCCATGGAATTTTTCTGAAAGTAGAAAGATCGATGCTGGCGGGAGCATCCGGGTATCCTGTGTGCCAGCCGGTGTATTGCGCATTGTCGTAAGCCACGTCTCCCATATCCCAACCAAAAATAACGTCACAAACGCCCATTCCGTTCTCTGCAACCGCCAGAAATTTTTCCGTGGCAATATACTTACCCCTCAGTACCCCATCGATATCAGTAAACGCGAGTTTTACTTTACCCGCGGGATGACTTTTTACGTAGTCTAGAATTTCTGAATTGGTCATAATACTTGTATATATCTTTTCGGGTAAGAGGGATAGTCAATCTTGCAGCGTACTCAGCTTACATTAGTGGTGCTTGACCGCTTGCCTGCAAATATGCGAAAAAGCAGGTAGCAACCGGCTATCAGCGCAAAATAAAAAACAGCAAGCTTGGTATTATAAATGGTCATGGCGACAAATGAAATGACTGCTATAACCAGTGCTATAAGCGGAAAAGCAGGGTACATGGGCACTTTGAATGGACGGTTCAACAGCGGTTCTTTTTTTCTTAGCGAGAACAGCGACGCCATGGAAATAATGTACAATGTTAACGCGCCGAAAACTGAAATAGTAATGATTTCGGCGGTTTTACCGGTAAGAAGAGCAAGGATGCCGATAGCCATATTTACCAGCAAAGCATTGGCAGGCGTTTGAAACCGGGACTGGACCTTACCTAAAAATGCGGGTGCAAACTGCACCCTTCCAAATTCAAAAGTTGCCCTGCCGGCCGCCAGGATTATTCCATGGAAGGAAGCCACCAGGCCAAGTAAACCAACAGTGATGAGTAAGTGATACAAGAGGTTGTTGTCGCCTACGATATGCTTGAGTGCTAACGGTAGCGGGGAGTCGGAGGCTGTTCCGTCTGTTTGATAGACTACGGCCTCCCAGCCCGCAACGCCGACAGTGGCAGCAAACGTAAGCACGCATAACACCACCAGCGTGGCGATAGCAGAACCAAAACCTATAAGAATGGTTCGCTGCGGGTTGATGGCTTCTTCTGCAACGTTTGCCACCCCCTCAATAGCCAGGAAGAACCAGATGGCAAAAGGTATGGCAGCAAAGATGCCCTGCCAGCCATGCGGCAGCGCATTATGGGCCAGGTTTTTAAACTCCATATGCGGCAGGGTAATACCGCTGAACAGTAGCAATTCACCAACAGCCAGTATGGTGATCAGCAGTTCAAAAGTAGCCGCTGCCTTAACGCCATAAACGTTTAGGGCAGTAAATAACAGGTAAGCGAAAATTGCAATAGCCAATATTGGGATCTGTGGAAAGAACAAATTGAAATAGGCACCTATAGCGAAAGCTATGGCTGGAGGTGCAAAAATAAATTCTATATTCTGTGCCATCCCGGCTATAAAACCGAGGTCTTTTCCAAACGCCTTGTTGGCATAATCGAATGCTCCCCCGGCTTTAGGTATGGCACATGCAAGCTCTGCATAACTAAAGGTAAAAGTTACATACATAATGATGATGAAAAAAGTAGCTATGGCCAGGCCGAGTGTGCCGCCCTGCTCCAGCCCGAGGTTCCAGCCGAAATACATTCCTGAAATAACATATCCCACACCCAATCCCCAGAGCATTAATGGTGTAAGGGTACGTTTGAGTTCTGTGGTTGGGAGGATATTTGACAATAGTGGAGAGTTTTGACTACTAATATCAGGATTATTTTTTAATCATGTTGATTTTATCTACACGTATTATATTATTAAAATGGTCATGTGACTGTTGTTTTCTGTTTATGATACGATGCTCACAGCCCATGGCTATTTCCTTATCTTTACTTTCATTTTAAATAACCAGGACGATGACAAACGAAGTGTACATAGTGTCAGCAGTAAGAACGCCCATTGGGAGTTTCGGCGGCACCCTAAGAGACATACCCGCGACAAAATTAGGCGCTATCGTTATGAAAGCAGTTGTAGAAAGAGCCGGTGTTGAAGCTAACATCGTAAATGAAATATTATTGGGCTGTGTATTGCAGGCCAACCTTGGACAGGCGCCTGCAAGACAGGCTGCGAAATTTGCGTTAATGCCTGATAACATTCCCTGTACCACGGTTAACAAGGTGTGCGCAAGCGGGATGAAAGCCATTATACAGGGAGCTCAAAGCATTTTGCTTGGAGACAATGAAGTGGTGATAGCAGGCGGTATGGAGAACATGAGCAGTGTTCCTTTTTATGCGCCCGCTATGCGTTGGGGAAACAAATATGGCAATGCTCAACTTATAGACGGGTTAGCGAAAGACGGCCTGACGGATGTTTATAAGGACTATGCAATGGGCTGTGCGGCGGATCTCTGTGCCAGTGAATATAAGATTTCCCGTGAGGAACAGGATGCCTATGCCATTGAAAGTTACAGGCGCAGTGAAGCGGCCTGGACGGCAGGAAAGTTTGACGAAGAAATAGTGCCGGTACCGGTACCGCAACGTAAAGGCGAGCCTGTTTTATTTAAAGAAGATGAAGAGTATAAAAATGTACAGTTTGAGAAGATACCTGGCCTCAGGCCCGCATTTACAAAAGAAGGAACCGTTACCGCGGCGAATGCTTCTACGATGAACGATGGCGCAGCGGCATTGCTGCTGATGAGCAAAGAAAAAGCCACGGCTTTGGGGCTACGGCCACTGGCAAAGATCCGGGGATATGCAGATGCTGAACAGGCACCGGAATGGTTTACCACTTCACCCGCGATCGCCGTTCCCAAAGCTATCGAAAAAGCTGGTCTGCAGCTGGAGGATATTGATTTTTTTGAATTGAATGAAGCTTTCAGCGTGGTAGGTATCGTAAATACCCAGTTGATGAAGCTCGATCCTTTAAAGGTTAATGTAAATGGTGGGGCAGTTAGTATCGGGCACCCGCTTGGTTGCAGTGGAGCAAGGATCATCGTAACGCTCATCAATATTTTAAAACAGCATAATGGAAAGTTTGGTGCAGCCGGGATTTGCAATGGAGGAGGTGGTGCTTCAGCAATCGTAATTGAACGTCTCTGAATTATCTTTTTAATTTTTTATAAAACGCGAATTTGTTATCCGCGTTTCTGCCCGGTTAAGCGGGTATTCATAAATTTTTCTCATGCTTATCAAGGAAATCTCCATAAGACTGGCAGGCAAAGAGGATGCTGAAACGATTGCTGATTTGAGCCGTATAACATTTCACGAGACATTTGCTCCTCACAACACCCAGCGGGATATGGAAATATTCCTGAAGGAACAGTTTACAAAATATTCGTTGACAGCTGAAGTTGGGGCGGCGATCAACACTTTTTTCCTGGCTTATGTTAGTGAGCAATTAGTGGGTTATGTTAAAATAAGGGACCACGAAATACCGCGTGAACTGAAAGGCTTAAGCTGCCTTGAAATTGCGAGACTATATGCCACCGCGGCGATGATCGGCAAGGGTGTTGGTAGCAGGCTGATGCAACATTGTATTGATGTTGCTTATAAAAAGCAGAAGCAGGTTATCTGGCTTGCCGTCTGGGAAAAAAATCAAAGAGCGTTTGACTTCTACCAGAAATGGGGATTCGAAATTTTTGGCAAACAGATCTTTATCTTGGGAACGGACTTGCAAAAGGACTGGTTAATGAAAAAAATATTGTGAGATTTTGGTGGCCTCACTGTTTGGAGGAACTGCAAATGCCAAAATACAATTACGACCTACGCCGATATGCAGTCCTTTAGGGTAAGATAAATAATCATTGTAAGTCAAGGCTCCAGCCGGACTAAGCCACATAGCTTTTCAAGGCGTGCTGCATTCGATGTGCAAAACTAAGTAAACTCACTAACACCTGCATCCCATTTTGAAGCCTTAGCAACATGCCGAAGAAATTAATCAGCACTAACTCTTCAGCAACACCAACTGGTTTACCTGGATTTCTGTAATAAGTTTTTTTAACCCTTCTTTGTCTGTGTAACTCCGGTTCGCCAACTTGCCTTCGACGGCTACCTCGCTGCCTTTGTGCAGGTATTTTTCTACTATTTCTGCTATTTTGTCCCAGGCAACCAGGTTGTGCCAATATGTTTCCGTAATTTTTTCTCCTTTGACATTTTTATACGTTTCGTTGGTTGCTATGGAAAACCGCGCCCATTTTTTTCCCTGTTCAGTAAAACGCATCTCGGGTTTGTTACCAAGATTCCCGATCAGTTGTACCCTGTTTTTGATAGTAGACATACATTTTTTTTTTTGAGAAATAGATTGGCTATCCGTCCTGTTTTAGCTTACAAAGCTGCAGCATGCCAGATACTTTAGCCGGTTGTTATGCGTTTATTGGAGTAGATAAACGTTTAAAAACGGTTTTAAATGACTGCTGTCGACTGTAATTTGCCGTCACATGTACAAGTCAACTCAAGAGCAGGCGCGCAATTGTTTAAGTTGCGACAAACCGTTAAAAGGCAGATCCGATAAGAAATTCTGTGATGATTACTGCCGTAACAATTTCAATAACCATTTGAAAGGTGAAGAAGGTCCGCTGGTCCGAAGTATCAACAAGATTTTGCGCAAGAACCGCAAGCTGCTGGAAGCGTTGATACAACCCGACGAAAGAACGGCTAAGAGCCTGAAAGGAATCCTGATAGAAAGGGGTTTTGACTTTCGATATTTTACAAACCTGTTTACAAATAAAAAGGGATTTACTTATTTTTTTTGTTACGAGTATGGGTACCTGTTATTGGAAGGGGAGTGGGTATTGATTGTGAAGTTGAAAGGGGCTTAGGCTTCAGCTTTCAGCTATCAGCCGTCAGCTATCAGCCGTCGTACAGAACGGCGATATTTGGTGAACGCAACCTATTCTCTTCCTGTTTTAATTAAAACAGTATTACCTGTTTTGATGAGAGGATAGAGCTAACAAGCTGATGGCTGATAGCTGACAGCTAATAAAATTACGAGTATGGGTACCTGTTATTGGAAGGGGAGTGGGTATTGATTGTGAAGTTGAAAGGGGCTTAGGCTGATGGCTATCAGCTATCAGCTTTCAGCTTTCAGCCGTCAGCTATCTGCCGTCGCACAGAACGGAGATATTTTGTCGACGCAACCTATTCTCTTCCTGTTTTAAAAGAATATACCTGTTTTGATGAGAGGATAGAGCTAACAAGCTGAT
>JBBPYM010000199.1:0-2128 GCA_038199905.1 Chitinophagales bacterium
GCTCCAAACCCTATCAGGCATGCAAAATGATGCACTTCCCAAACATCGCCGGCTTCAATTATTAAACCTACCTGGCCACGTAAACCTTTTTTTATAAGATGGTGATGTACCGCCGCTGTTGCTAATAAAGATGGAATAGCCGCATGTTCAGAATCAATAGCCCTGTCTGATAAAATCAATACCTCAAAACCATCGTGTACCGCCTCTGCTGCGTAACGGCACAAGCGCTCTATACCTCTTTGCAAAGAACCTGGCTTACCATCGGCCATAAAATAAGTCTGTAATGTATGTGCCTGGAAAATACCGGTATCAATACTTCTTATTTTTTCTAATTCTGTATTGGAAAGAACAGGATGTTTTAGCGCAACTGTATGGCACGACAAAGGATCTTCTTCCAGTAAGTTACCATTGTTACCTACAAAAGTTGCCAGCGACATCACTAATTTTTCACGGATAGGATCAATCGGTGGATTGGTTACCTGTGCAAAAAGTTGTTTAAAATAACCGCTCAAATGCTGTGGCTCATCACTTAAAACCGCCAATGGAACATCATTGCCCATAGAGCCTATAGGTTCTTTGCCGGTGAGTGCCATAGGTGAAATTAAAAGTTCCAGGTCTTCGGTTGAATAACCAAATGCTTTTTGATATTTAAATATCTGGTCATGTTCCAAATGGGTAAACATAACACGGGGTTCAGGTAATTCCTCTAAACGGATCTTGTATTTATTCAGCCAATCTCCATAAGGTTTCTCTGAACATATTTTCTGTTTTATCTCTTCATCACTTATAATTCTCCCTTCTTCAATATCTACCACAAACATTTTTCCGGGTTGTAACCTTCCTTTTTCTTTTATAAGTTTAGGATCAATGGGAAGCACACCGGTTTCTGAAGCCATTATTACTCTGTCATCCGTTGTAATGCAATACCTTGAAGGGCGTAAACCATTTCTATCCAAAGTAGCGCCAATCAGTTTTCCATCAGTAAAGGAAATGGAAGCCGGCCCATCCCATGGTTCCATAAATGAAGCATGAAATTCGTAAAAGGCTCTTTTTACAGGATCCATTTGTTCATTATCATCCCAGGCTTCCGGAATCAACATCATCATTACATGAGGCAATGAACGGCCGCATAAGGTAAGCAATTCAATCACATTATCTAAACAGGCAGAATCCGATTGTCCGGGATCTACCACCGGCAAAATCATTTCCAGTTCTTCCTTACTGAAGAATTGCGAAATAAAATTCTTTTCACTGGTACGCAGCCAGTTTAGATTTCCCTGTAAGGTATTGATCTCGCCGTTATGGGCAATATAACGAAACGGTTGCGCCAGTTTCCATGAAGGAAAAGTGTTGGTTGCAAATCGTGAATGAATTAAGCCGAAGGCAGATACGATCTTTTTATTACTAAGGTCAGGAAAATAATTACGAAGTTGTAAACTGGTAAGTTGCCCTTTATAAATAATTGTTTTATAGGAAAGAGCCGCTACATAAAAACCAATAGCATCCTTTTTTACCGTGTTGTTTATGGTGTGAGTGGCATAATTTCTTAATACAAATAATTTTCTTTCAAACTCATCAGGATTATTAATATGATCGGGACAGGCAATAAAAACCTGTTCCATTTCGGGTTCAACGGATAGAGCTGTGAGGCCAATGTCCTCAGTGTTTACCGGTATTCTGCGGTAGCCAATAATTTCAAGGCCAAGAGTTTCTGCACAGCGGTTAAATATATCACGGCACTCTTCCCTTAACCTGATATCTTTTGGAAAAAATAAAACACCCACGCCATATTTACCATAAGCAGGTAGATGAATGCCTAATTTTAAACATTCATCAAAGAAAAATTCATGGGGAGTCTGAATAAGAATACCTGCACCATCGCCTGTGTTTATTTCGCAACCACACGCTCCCCTGTGCTCCATATTTTCAAGAATCGTCAATGCATCTGAAATTATCTGATGGCTTTTATTGCTTTTAATATTTGCAACAAAACCTATACCGCATGAGTCATGTTCAAATTCCGGAGAGTATAAACCTTTGTTTTTCATAATTGCTGCCTTGTTGTTCAATACTGTTTTTGCATTTGCTTTGTTTAATGCAAAGATATTTTGTTATCTATTTATTTTTA
>JBBPYM010000200.1:0-7260 GCA_038199905.1 Chitinophagales bacterium
AAAGTTTAATATCATCCATTTTCTCACCATAGCATAGTTGAGCTCAAAAGTAGATTATGCCCACCGATTGCCAATAGAAAATAAAAAGTTAAAAACTTTTTATTAACCCTGGTTTAGGTCCGGATTACAGTTTTACCCGTAAGTTATCTACATGAAAGTGCCTATCTTCGTTAACAATTGTTTAAGAGGTGTGTTAAACAATAATCGCACACATATCTCGTTATATTATTCTAAAAACCCGGGTCAATGGCATATAAAATGAACTGGAAGACATTATTAGTTTTATTATTCTGTACTGCAACAATTTCCTCCTGTAAATTATTCAGTAAAAAGAAAGCAAGTTCCGATGTGACAGGATGGAACTACAACGACAAAGATCAGGGTGGCTACCAGGTTGCCCAGGAAAAAGAACAACGTACCGGTCCTGGACTGGTGTTTGTACAGGGTGGTACATTTACAATGGGTGCCACACAGGAAGATGTGATGGCAGATTGGAATAATATTCCCCGCCGAGTCACTGTAAATTCCTTTTACATCGACAAATCAGAGGTTGCAAATATCCACTATCGTGAATATATGTATTGGCTCAATACCGTATTTGACGGCGATGAGTACCAGAATGTGAGAGACGCAGCTTTGCCCGACACACTTGTCTGGAGAAGTGAACTGGCAGATAACGAACCACTGGTAGAGTATTACTTCCGTCACCCTTCCTACAATTATTACCCTGTTGTTGGTGTAACCTGGAAGCAGGCGAACGATTTTTGTATCTGGAGAACGGACCGTGTGAATGAGCTCGAACTAATTAAGAAAGGATTGGTGAATGACAAGTCGTTAAAAAATATTTCAGGTCTTGGAGCCGAACACTTTGAAACAAAGTCTTACCTGTTAGGAGAATACAGTCCAACACCTGGTAAAGCCGCCCGTTCAAAAAACAACCCGCTTAAAAATCCAAATGGCACACCGCGGTCCCAGGTAACTTTTGAAGATGGTATTCTTTTCCCTAACTACCGCCTGCC
The DNA here is from genome assembly GCA_038199905.1 of Chitinophagales bacterium. Taxonomy (GTDB): domain Bacteria; phylum Bacteroidota; class Bacteroidia; order Chitinophagales; family Chitinophagaceae; genus JADCRZ01. The sequence goes on from JBBPYM010000200.1 coordinate 1,020, forward strand.
GACAGAAGCGGAATGGGAATATGCAGCACTTGGATATGTAAACCAGAATCCACAGCCTAGCAAAAAAGAAGGTGCAAGAGGCGAAGAGCTTGTTACCAATAAACAGGTTTATGCCTGGGGACAGAATGTGAACGGTCTCCGTGATTCTCGTCGGGGTAACTGGCAGGGTACTTTCCTGGCTAACTTTAAGCGTGGTGCGGGTGATAACATGGGAGTTGCAGGTGGCTTGAATGACCGTGCGGTTTATACTTCTCCGGTAGAAACTTTTTATCCGAATGGTTTTGGTCTTTATAATATGTCAGGCAACGTTAACGAATGGGTAGGTGATGTTTATCGTCCGCTATCTCCTGTTGACGTTGATGATGTGGCACCTTTCCGTGGTAATAAATTCACTGTTGTAGATCGCAGCACTGGTAAGGCAGAGCTTGACAGTCTTGGCAGGATTAAAATGAGAGATGTTACAGATGAGGAAAGCCAGAATCGCAGGAACTACCAGAAAGGTAATGTGATCAATTTCCTTGATGGTGATTCTTCTCTACAGGGTGTAAGTTATGGTTATGGTGTTACCACTTTGATAAGTGACCACTCAAGGGTAATTAAAGGTGGAAGCTGGAATGACAGGGCTTATTGGCTTAGTCCCGGTACACGTCGTTTTATGGAAGAAGATGTATCGAGCAGCACAGTAGGTTTCCGTTGCGCGATGCCGCGTGTTGGCAGTCCGGAAGGTAATGGCAGGAAGACTGGCATAAACTATAAAGCAAGGAGACAGAATTCGCGAAAGAGGTAAATCAATATAATACTTTTATAAAAGGCCATCCAACAGGATGGCCTTTTTTTTGTCCCAACGTATCCATGTAATCTTTTCCGGACGTACTGCCGCACAGTTTTAAATTTTCTCAGGAAATCACTTGTACCTTCTCTATTTTTGAAATATGAATATTGAAGAACTCTACGCCTTGTTTATTGAATATCCTTCAGTAAAAACTGATACCCGTTCACTGAAACCGGGTGACATCTTTTTTGCTCTGAATGGACCTACATTTAATGGAAATGCTTTCGCGCAAAAGGCAATAGATGAAGGTGCAGTAATGGCTGTTATTGATGAATTGCAGTATCACATCCCAGGAAAAACAATATTGGTAGCTAACGCACTTAAAACCCTGCAGGAGCTTGCCGAATACCACCGTAAAACGTTCACCATTCCTTTTATTGCTATTACAGGAAGTAACGGCAAAACAACAACGAAGGAACTTGTGCATGCCGTGCTTCAGAGCCGATATAAAACTTATACAACGGAAGGAAACCTGAATAACCAGATAGGCATACCGCTTACGCTGTTACGCGTAAAGAAGGATGCGGAAATTGCCGTAATTGAAATGGGCGCGAATCACCGGCATGAAATAGAAAGTTACTGCAAGTATGCACTGCCGACGCATGGTATCATAACAAACGCCGGCAAGGCTCATTTGGAGGGATTCGGAGGCGTTGAAGGGGTAAAGAAAGCAAAAGGTGAATTGTTTGATTTTTTACGTTCAACCCTGGGTACAGCATTCGTGATGTGGGATTATGATTACCTCAGGGAGATGAGTACAGGAATACCTTTTATCACGAAGTATGGCATTAACGAAGGGGATGTTACAGGAGCCATCACAGAAAGTGATCCTTACCTGGAATTGTCTGTCACTAAGGGTGCGGATATTGATACCATCCAAACACAACTGGTGGGTGCCTATAATTTGCCAAATGTTCTGGCAGCAATAACTATTGGAAAATTTTTCGAGGTGCCTGACAGGTCCATCAAAGATTCCATTGAAGCCTATGCGCCTTCAAACAGCAGGTCGCAGATGATCGAGAAAAATTCCAACAAGATAATCCTGGACGCTTACAATGCTAATCCAAGCAGTATGAGATCGGCAATAGAAAACTTCGCACAACTAAATAGTTCAAGTAAGGTATTGATATTGGGGGCCATGGCTGAATTAGGATTGGATAGTGTTGATGAGCATCGCTCTCTCATTGACCTGATCGCCAGGTACACGTGGAAGAATGTGGTCTTGGTCGGCGGTGATTTCTTAAAGATCCCTCACCATTTCCTTTCGTTTAAAGATGCAACAGAAGCGGGCGACTGGTACAATCAACAGCATTTTAGAAATAGCCTGGTACTTGTAAAAGGATCCAGGAGTATGGAGATGGAGAAGGTGTTGGCCCAGGATTAACCCAGGTTTGAGCCTGGTAACATTATTTTTAAAATTTAATGTCTACAAAAAACCGGAGCAGTGGTCAGGAAGCCCGTAATATTTTCATCCTCTCAGGGCTGGAAGGCATTTAAAACACCGCCTTCTTACATTTGATTTAACTTTGTATGAAAAGGATAAAGAATGTCTGACAATAAAAAGAACCCGGGATATCTGATGAGTGTGTTATCAAATAAGTGTCCAAGATGCCGGGAAGGCAACCTGTACGCGTTTTCCAATCCTTACAATCTTAACACCATTACCAGGATGAATGAAACATGCCCGGTCTGCGGCCAGCCATCAGAAATTGAAGTGGGGTTTTATTATGGCACCAGTTATGTGAGTTATTTTTTAGCCGTAGTATTTTGTGCAGCTTCTTTTGTGGCATGGTGGCTGATTATAGGTTTTTCTTTTGAAGATAATCGTTTCTTTTGGTGGATCGGCTCCAACGGTGTTATGCTTTTATTGATCCAGCCCTTTTTAATGCGGCTTTCAAGAACATTATGGCTCTCATGGTTTGTAAAATACGATCCCCACTGGAAAGAACATGAGATAGAAAGAGAAACCATCGAAAGAGTTGTACCCGAACAAATGGGAAACTGGTAAACCATCCTGAACAGCTTTCTAATCTATGAATTTTACCCAGCGCGTAAAGGCAACCATAAATTTTAAATTCAGCTTCTTAAAACGTTCTTTTGGTAATCGGAGCTTTCGATTGCTGGATGTGGGTGCTGGCAATCATTCCGCTTCACGCATACATGCAATCTTCCCCGCTTGCGAATATCACGGGTTAGACATGGATAAGACATATAACAATAGCGAGGAAGATTTTAAAGTGATGAAAGATTTTTATGAACTCGACCTTACAAAACTCGACTACTCAATTATTCCTGGCAACTTCTTTGATGGCATATGGATGGCACATGTTATCGAGCATCTGCACAACGGTGACGCGGTAGTGCAGAAATTGGTAGAGAAACTAAAACCGGGAGGTTATTTTTATATTGAGTACCCCGGTATAAAGAGCACCAAACTTCCGTCGATGCATGGCTCACTTAATTTTTACGACGACTCTTCTCATGTTCGTATCTATTCTGTAAAGGAGCTGGCATCAGTTTTTAAAAAAAGCGGTTGTACTATTGTGAAAAGCGGCACCCGTCGTAATTGGTTTTATATTGCCGGCATGCCTGTTAAAATCTTGACCTCAGTTCTGACCCGCAAAAAATTACAGGGTAATGTTTTCTGGGACCTGTTGGGCTTTGCGGAATATTTGTATGTGAGGAAGGGGTGATTAAAATGTATCCAAGACATAAATGTTGAAAACAACAAGGTGAAAAATAATAAGACTGGTATAATTGGTTTTGTCTCAAGACGTGGTAAGATAAAGACCGAAGGAATGAACACAATAGAAGATTTTTGGTCTGAACTAAAAAGAACCATTAGAGGTGCCCCTATCCACCTTAGCCAGATTCATTACAGAAATACGCTGATAAATGGATTTTAGATATATGAACCGTAAATAAGAAGGCCACATGTTCGATATTATTGTTAAATCAGGTAGTTTAATAAAGAAATTTATATGTCATAAGCCATAATTTTCTGCATGTAAATGTCAGGAGAGCCGTATCCCAATCCACTCACATCAAATTCAGTTAAATGCTCAATGTCCTCATAGTTCCCCATCTTGCTTGCCCAACGACCATCCTGCAATTGTCTTGAAACGTGAGAGAATATGCCGTTTTTTGAAAAAATGCAAATTTTTAATGCCCCTACTTCCAAGGAAGAGTTTTCACATGTTTCAAAGCCGTTCTCCTGGAAATAAGCAACATAAGGGTTTATACTTTGATCGGGATTCACATATCCATCATCTGAATAGAAAAAATCTCTCCACTCATCATCTCTATTCAAAGACCACATTACACAATTATATTCCCATGTTTGTTTACTAGTAAAAATAAAATTTAAATTCTCTTGAAGATTTGACCAAGATAATTCTATTTCCGAATTTTTAAGTCCAAAGACATACCCATCTTCAAAAACCATATGAACTTATATTAGCTGTTTTTTCTTACCCCAAAACAACCAATCCTCTCTCATTTTTAAAACGTTTCCCATATGCTCTTTAGGAACTGGATTTACATCATTTAATGTTCGTAGAGCTAAAAACCAAAAATTAGGTTTATTATCTAATTCTTTTAAAATTAATGGTGTAATCTCTTTGCCTAAAGTCAAAATTTTAAGATAGGTGGGCGTTAATGCCTGAGACATACTCGATTGCCCTGATGCTTCTTTCGTCCACTTATCAGCTAGTTGCTTAAATTGAAGTTTCTTTTCAGCACTAATATATTGAACAGTGTCAGCACTTTGTTCTATACGAAACTCTAACACAGTGCATCTACCACGCAATTCATCTATCCGACTCTCTTTTGATAACTTCCTCTTCGAATAATAAAGGACATCAAGCTGTTTTAAATGGGTGCCAGCAGTTCTATTATAAGATCTTGCCTCTCGAGAAGCAGTATATACATTTCGATTGCCGTATCTTTTATTTCCCCTTATTGTAATGCACTCTTCCATTATGATGTTATGATTTGTATTCCTGTTTTTGATAATAATGTTACTAAACTCTTTTCTTTTACGATGGCTCTCTCTAAGACATCCTTTAAAGTCACAATATCAAGAGAAGCAAGAGCTAAATAAATACTTTGATGATTTGAGCTTTCGCAAGTTCTATAGTGAATTTGCAATGTATGTGTAATTAATCCAACTTTTGGAGAATCTTCCAAAACAATATCAAATATTGGTCTAATATCTGTCACAATCTTACTGTCTAAGAATACAACACCATTATCAGTTATTAGTTCGTTAGCCTTAGATGCATAATACACTTTCTCATTGCCTAATAAAGCGTAAATCCTGCTTTTGAAATTTTCCTCAGTAGCCTCTTCTGAAAACTTTATGAGTTCACTATCATTAATTACTGAAGTTACTTGTTCAACAATATCATATTTGCTTATCTTTTTATCTAAAAGTGTTATTAAACTGTCAATTGATAAGAATATCTCGTGAATATCAGGTAAATCAACTTTTGAATCATCTGAAACAGATTTAGCTAATCCATTTATTGTCGCAACTAGTGGAACTTTGCCTAAAGAAGTTATTATCGCGTCAAAATCTCCTTTGTCAATAGACCATAATCCAATATAGCCATCTTTATATCGTTCTGGTATATATTCAATTACTTCCATGCCTATATTTGTAAGTTTTGATGCAAAATAGTCATTTTTGATTTCAAATATGCTAAATAAACTATAACCACAATAGTAACAACTTATTGTCTCTTAGACATTGAATTTGTCCCATTATGTTTTTTTACTCTTTGATAATTTGTTTAAGGCTAAACTAAAGTTTTCTTTGCCGTTCGCTATGACATTTCTTCCTTTGCCAAACTGCTCATAATTAACCGTTAATTTTTCCATAGGAGTTAGTTGATTTTCTATCTTTTGGAGCTTTGTTTTCATACTGAAAATATATTGATACAATGGGATTTACAAGTACAAATTTAATTATTGATTCAAATTAACTTTTTTACTTGTCTCTTGGTTACACATATGCCGTAAGGGGATTAGGCAAATCGGGTTGCCGTTAACTATTATGGTTGATATTGTTCGGAGCTGTCACCGACTTAAAAACTATATAGTTAAAACTTACACAGTCAGTTTGGTCTCTGCTGATGTCAAAACCTGTCAGGTTAGCTATTCAATGATAATCATCTCGAAGGCAAACCTCACAGGTGGAGCCGACTTTGCTGGGCCTATAGCTATCCGATTTTCCGCGCGGTATTTATCACACTCACCCCATTAAATCTTGTGGTGGCGGAACCATGTGAAACTGCGCTTACTTGTGACGGTTGGCCCTTGCCGTCTGAGAAAGACCCGCCTAGCCGGTAGTCGTTTTTGTCACAAGTAGCGGCTAGTGAATTCCAGAATTCCTGTGTATTGGATTGA
>JBBPYM010000201.1:0-19560 GCA_038199905.1 Chitinophagales bacterium
CAAACGTTTGTCCGAAAGAGGTTTACCACTTGCTGATTTCCGCGTCCATCCACTTTATTCTTTTGTCAAGAAAGGTTTTAAGCAAATCCAGTTCACCCTGGTATGATCCGGCAACTGCCTGGCCACCGTACAGCGATTTAGCCATCGTGTCCCATTTTTTATAATTCTCGACCTGCGAATAGCGTAAAAGATCAGCTTCTTTTTGCGCGAAACTTATGATAGAAATTATTTCGGTTCTTTTTTCAAGCCAGATTTCTTTATACCGCTGCTTATAATACGGATGGTAATAAAACATGCCGCCTATCCAGTTTGCTGTATTGATAAACCAATCTTCAGGGTTCTCTCCATATGACCCTCCACCCAGGTCAAAATCCCACACCGGGCCCATAGCAATTTTCCCCGCAGCGTTATTATAAAAAAAGCAACTGCCATAGAGGGCCCCATCGGCCTTTCTCATAACTTCATTAACGATAACCCATTTGATCCACGAATCAAGATCAATCTGCCCTCTTATATCCTGGTAATTACTAATAGCATCTTCCATCCTTTGGAACTTATTCCTGACGTAATCAAACTGAACAGCGGTTAATGGTTCGGGCTCTTTAAGGCTCATTCTTACTTGTGAATTAGAAATCCACGTTTGAGCAGCATTCATCTGCCAATCGGCTTCAACAAGAAAACCACCAGTAGTGTCACTTGCATTATCCGTTTTCATCCCGCTGATATTTAAGCGGTCCTTACCGATCTTCACTGTCTCAGTAAGCAGGTAATTACCATTATAGTTACCGTTAATAAAAACCTCCACAAATCTCCTGCGGGGGGTCCAGGAAATGCCCATTTTTTCGGATAATTCAAAAGCGACGTCGTTACGTAGAAGGCTCTTGTCAAAATAGTTCGCCAGCAATGCCCACTCTTTGTCAGATGGCATTCCCAATATTTTTGCTTTGGAAGGCAACTTGATCTTGTAAGGATTTTTCGGCTGTCCCCAAGTTGAATTTCCTCTTCCCCTGATCTGTATATTGCCATCATACAAACCTTCAGTGAAATCAAAATTACCATCGATTTTCATGGTACCATTCACATAGTCTTCTTTCGATGTAATATCGGCCTCAGTAGTTAAATAAAGCACCGGCAGGCCTGTGAAAGATTTCAATTTTACAGCATAACTTCTTTGAGAACCGTTGTCAGCGGTAACAGTATACATCACGGGTTTGGAGAAATCATTTATGGTAATACCACTAGTCTGTATAATCCCATTAACGGTTACAGACTCACCAGATGTTGTAAAGGTTGCTATTAAATCAGTCCGGTTGTTCATGTTACCGGTAACGCCCACAACTAATGTATCCTGCACATCACATACAATATCGTTGGCCACGTCTTCGATATTTTGCGCTGCTAAAAATTGGAAAGTTAAAAGTGAATTGTTTGGAGAGAGATAAGGAACGTCTTTTCGACACCCCATTAACATAAGCATAAGCACGCTTACTGTTAGTAAATATTTTTTCATAGTAGGAATTTTATTTCTTTTCGGGTATGGTCAATACCTGAAAAGAAAAAGGATTTAAAAAAACTATAAACGTAAAACGATATTACATTATTGCCGGTTTTAACTAATGTAAAAAATCCATGTCACGTAGCAGGTTTTTTTATCCATAATGCTGTTGTCGGCTAAGCATTATTACTTAGCTATCTACTATATACTCCTCCGTAACCTAATGAATATTTTTGAAATGTTCTACGCGGGAATTTATCTACAGACAGACCTATTATTTACACAACCATGTTAACCCACACCTTGTTTGCCAGATCTTTTCCCTTGCCATAGAAAGCATAACATCGTGCGAAGGAAGAATACTGAAGGGTTCTCTTAATTCAATACAAATAAACCCAGAAGGCTCCAGGTTTAAGAAGTAATCGGTTCCAGCGGTACGATTGAAAGTGACTCAGAGTGTAATTATAATACCTGCAAAAACATAGCGTGGACGACAGGTTTGACGTTCTATTGTTCCGCTGGAACAAAGGACTTTGTTGTCATGTTTTTCTACCCACCTGTCGTTCCTCCCGAACGAAGAAAAATATTATCGTCTTGTGTGGTTCAACGGAACAAAGAAAGAACATTGGCTTCACCTGCCCTTCCTCCCGAACGAAGAAACAATAATTGCTTCCTCTGCCGTACCTTCAGAACGATGAAAAGAATACTGGCTTCATTTTCCGCCAGGCATTGCAACTTGACGCTAACGCTATTCGCAGCATGGATCGGGGGTGACCAAAAAGGGACTAAAACCGAATTTATTAAAACAGGGTCAACCCCGATTAGTTGGGCTTTAAAATGTGAAATATTTTTTAGTTTAAACCCTTTTTAGTCAGCCCCGACAGGTGGGTAGCACAAAATGTAAGATGTAATCTGTTCCGGCGGAACGGTCCAAAGTGATTCAGAGTGTAATTATAATACCCGTAAAACGTAGCGTGAAAAACTAGTTTGACGTTCTATTGTTCCGCTGGAACAAAGGGCTTTTTTGTCATGTTTTTCTACCCACCTCGCCTTCCTTCCGAACGAAGAAAAATACCATCGTTTCATGAGGTTCAACGGAAAGAAGAAAGAACATTGGCTTCGTCTGCCCTTCCTCCGGAACGAAGAAAAATAACCAACGTTTCATGAGGTTCAACGGAACGAAGAAAGATCATTGGCTCACCTCGCCTTCCTTCCGAACGAAGAAAAAGAACATCGTTTCATGAGGTTTAACGAAACGAAGAAAGAACATTGGCTTCGTCTGCCCTTCCTCCGGAACGAAAATAAAGACCACCGTCTCATGAGAAACAATAACAGCCTCACCTTCCGAAGAACATGTTAGTTTTTGGTTACCAGTTCATCAAGATTTAAAAGGGCGCTGGCAACGATTACCAGGGCCGCCGTTTCAGGATTATTATTCTCATTTGCGCTGCCAATAAGCTCACAGGTTTTAACAGAATCCTGTTTATAAGTGGCGTAGGCCTTGTTGTAAAGCTGTTTTAAAATATTCAACTTAGCTTCGGGTATAGGTTTACCCATAGCCAATTGGTAACCTTCCTTTATCATTTCGTTTACATCCGTTTTATTGCTTACTTTCTTCTTCATCAGGTAGGCAAAACTGCGGCCGGCTTCAAGGTAAACCGGATCATTCATCGTTACAAGTGCCTGCAAAGGTGTATTGGTACGGATCCTCCTGGGGGCACATACTTCACGCGAGACGGCATCAAAACTTAACATGGAAGGATAAGGGGCCGTGCGCTTCCAAAAGGTGTAAAGCGATCTCCTGTGCTGGTCCTCCCCATCGCTTGTTACCCAACTCCGATCATTATAGGGTGATAACCAGATACCCTGCGGTTGCATAGGCATAACCGGTTCACCATACATTTTTTCACTTAACAAACCGCTAATAGACAATGCCTGGTCACGTACCTGCTCAGCAGACAATCTTACACGGGCGCCACGGGCATACAATTTATTATAAGGGTCCTTCTCCAAGAGCTCATCACTCGTTTTAGAATCCTGCCTGTACGTGGCAGACATTACCATTTCTTTTAAAAGCAACTTGATACTCCAGTTGTTCTCATGCATAAACCGGTATGACAGGTAATCCAGCAATTCGCGGTGAGTTGGGGCAGCCCCCTGCGTGCCCATATCCTCCAGTGTTTCTACGAGGCCTGCACCAAATAATTGTTCCCACAAACGATTTACCATGGTTCTTGCCGTTAGTGGATTCTGTTTGCTTGTTAACCACATCGCCAGTCCCAGGCGGTTGCGTGGCGCCCCGGCAGGAAATGGATTAAGGGAATTCGGCACACCCGGTTGCACAGTTTCTCCTTTCACCAACCAGTTTCCCCGTTCAAAAACATGAGTGGTGCGGGCAAGGTCTGAAGGGTTCTCAACCATCACCGGTGTTGTACTTACTTTGGCATTGACCAACTCCCAATACTTTTTACTGGCTGAATCATAGCCGGGCTTATCAATTCCCGGAAATGGCTCAGTAAAATAAAACCAGTCGAACAACACACATGTTTGGTCAGGCGATTTGGAATATGGGGTTGTATATTCTAAATAAAGATCATGAACACCCTGGGGTGATACAAAATCGGTGGTAGTAATTTTCCAGTCTTTGGCGCTGTCGAGATAAACGCTTTTAAGAACTGGTCCGTCGGGGGCATCCAGGTGAATGGTCCAGGTGCCACCAGGCACAAAACTTTTGTACCTGAAGGTAAGCACCTGCTTGTTGTTTAACGATACATGTTTGAGACGACAGGAGCCATTATTGTGGAAACCAGCAAACCAACTGCTGACCAGCGATGCGTTTACAAACTTGTCGCAGGTCAGTGAATTAATTGCCGGCTGCCAGGTTCTAAGGAAACCATTGATTTCATGGGCTTTTTCCGGAACCGTATTGGCAGTAAGCCATGATTTGAGGTTGTCCCATTTCATACTGTCTTGCGGAGCGTACTGCCGTAACAGCGGGTAGTCGGACTGAGTATCTTCATCACGGGTGTTGTTATAAAAAGCCACGAATTTGTAATACTCTTCATGAGTGAAGGGATCATACGGATGGCTGTGGCACTGCACGCAGCCGAAGGTAGTGCCCATTAGCGCCTCCCAGGTAGTGTTTGTTCTGTCGAGCACCGCTGCGGTGCGAAACTCCTCGTTATCGGTACCGCCTTCATCATTGGTCATTGAATTACGCTGAAAGGCTGTAGCTATTAACTGGGCATCGGTTGGGTTCGGCATGAGGTCACCGGCAAGTTGTTCCGTTAAAAACTTGTCATACGGTTTGTCTTTGTTAAAAGCGTCAATTAACCAGTCGCGGTATCTCCATATGTTCCTGCCCATATCTGCCTCGTAACCCTTGGTATCTGCGTAACGTGACAAATCGAGCCACATGGATGTCCAGCGTTCCCCAAAATGAGGAGATGCCAGCAGTGAGTCTACCAGTTCTTCATAGGCTTTATCACTATTGTTGGCCTGAAATTTTTCGGAAAGACCCACAGGGGCAGGCAGGCCGGTAAGGTCGAGACTCACCCTGCGTACCAAACTTGCCTTATCGGCTTCGGGTGATGGTTTTAAATTTTCCTGTGTTAATTTAGCTGAAATAAAATAATCAATATCATTGCGCTCCCATGAGGAGGAAGATGGTTTTATCAGACCCCATAAGTAACCTTTCGACGCAGGTACCGGTGTTTCTTTAACCGCCACATAAGCCCAGTGGTCTCCCCATGGAGCTCCTTGTTTTACCCATTGACGAAGGGTTGATATTTCAGCTTCGTTTAGTGGCGGGTGTTTGTAAGGCATTCTCTCCTCGGGATCTTTTGAGGTAAGCCTGCGGATCATTTCGCTGTTGTCAGGGTCTCCGGGGATGATGGCACGCTTGCCTGATTCACCAACGCCCATTGCTTCCTCTTGAAACAATACACTGAAGCCGGCTTTCTTTTTTACACCACCATGGCAGGTGATGCATTTGGCGTTAAGAATAGGTTTTACCTGGGTGTTAAAATCTACCGATGGGTGAGCAGTGCTGAAAATGAACAGTGTGATCACTGCGAGCAGTGAAACAGATACAATGGTCATTTTCTTGTAAGCGCCAGTTTTCATGTTGATAGCAATGTAGTGATTATTTTTGGCTGTCAGCCGTCAGCTATCAGCTATCAGCTATCAGCTATCAGCCGTAGGCATGGCCTGCGGCCAAAAGCTTTATTTTGGGGTTGATTAGTTTAGGACAAACGGATTAAAAAAACTTGTTAAATTCAAAAAAAGTAAATAATTTTTTTTTCTAACAGTGCTAAAGCCGAAGGCTGATCGCCGATAGCTGACGGCTGATAGCTGATAGCTTCCTCATTTCGACCGAACAGTCGTAGTTCCACCACCTTCAAGTGTCAGGTTAACCGGCTTGTTGGTTTTCCATGCTCCTCTTGTAAAGTCGGGAATGTCGACGGTTCTCGATTTATTGGCTACAGATTTTTCGCTAAGCGGTGCTATTGAGCTCCATAACGCTCCATCATACACATCCTGGTCAAGCGGCAGACCATTACGCAGACAATCAATCAGGCGCCAGTCCATCATAAAATCCATTCCACCATGACCACCGATTTTTTTGGCGATTTCGCCTACGTGTTTTACGATAGGCGGTGTAAATTGTTCCTCCAGTTTCTTCATCTCGCTATCCTTGATCCATTCATGTCCAAATGCAATTCGCTGTGGCTCCGGGTATTTTCTGGCTATTCCTTTTGTACCACTTACAAGATGTATTCTTGAATACGGCCTCGGGCTGGTAACGTCATGCTGTAACATGATCGTTTTACCCTTTTCAGTTCTGATAGTGGTAGTGTTCATATTTCCCCTGAACTTCATATTCTCAAATTCTTTATAAAAAGGATCGGTAGCCGCCTTATCACGCGCTATCTGGCCCATCATAAAATCTGCAGTGGAAGTAGACACGAGGTGATCCATTTTGTCGCCGCGGTTTATGTTCATACACTGGGCAATAGGACCGAGCCCGTGTGTCGGGTACAGGTTTCCGTTACGGGTGGCGTTCTCGCGCAACCGCCACATGTCCGCATATCCTGTTTTGCTGAAATTAAGGTCGCGCAGGTCATGGATATAAGCACCCTCGGCATGAATTATTTCGCCAAACATTCCATTACGTGCCATGTTGAGTGTCAGCAGTTCGAAGAAATCATAACAGCAGTTTTCCAGCATCATACAATGCTTCTTCGTCTTCTCGGAGGTTTCTACCAGTTCCCAGCATTGATCAACAGTAACACCTATATTAACTTCCGATGCGGCATGTTTACCGTTTTTCATGGCATAAAGAGCCATCGGCGTATGCCATTTCCATGGAGTACAAATATAAACCAGGTCGATGTCCTTACTTTCTATCATGGTCTTCCAGCCATCTGCGCCGGAATACTCCCTGGCTTTCGGGCGACCCGCTTTTTCAAGTATTTTCTGGGCAGAAGTTGCCCTTGCAGGTAATTTGTCGCACAAGGCAATTATATCAACGCCTTCAATAAAAGACATGCGCTGCACGGCTCCCGGCCCACGCATTCCCAAACCTATGAAACCGATTCTTACCCTGTCAAGTTTGGGTGCCGCGTAACCACACATGTTAAACTTCTGCGCACCATTGTCATTATAATTTAAAGAAGAAACATCTTCAGTAGTGCCGGTCTGTCTTGCCAAAACAGGTAGTCCGGAAACAAGTGCACCGGTACCAAGGGATAAGTTCCTTAAAAAATTCCTGCGGTTTGCCTTCATGTTTTTTTTTTAGAATGTTAGATTTCTGATCATTTTATTGGATGCTCAACCAGTAAGTTCAAGGTTGTATGCCAACGCTACCTTGTTCGATTAATGGTAAACGTCAGTTATTGGCACGGCATTATACGTGCGGTTTCCGGTTCGGGCCTGCCACCGTCCTGGTAAAACAGGGTGAGCCGGCAAGCGGGTAAATAGTATTCTTTATGTCATCAAACATAACGAAAGAAAGTTGTATTCGATTACGCAAACGATTGATGAACTTTTACTGGCCCGTGCCCACCAGTCTAAACTGGATTTACCCAATTATCATCACATTGTAAACGTCAGGGGGGTTACCTCTTTTTTGTCACGGACTCGGCTTCACCCATTGATCTTATTTCAATATTAACAAGCGGTGATGCATCTCCCTCTATAATGCCATCCAGGCGAACAGTATTTGTGCCCGTGCTAAGAACAGGAATGGAACCCGTGACGGGTATCGCCCTTATTGGTTTCCACTCGCTGCTGAGTACCAGGATAGTTTTACCATCGCAGGTTATCAACTGGCCTTCTGTTAGTTTAAAAGGAATATGTATGGATGAATAATTATTTATTTCAATCGATCCATTTTCCCAACTGGCATTACCATTCGGTTTAGCAGACTGCAGCTTGATAATAAATTGTAAAGGCTGATCCTTATATGGATTATTATAGTCAAAATTGGAAGCTGCCGGTTCACCGGGCTGGGTAATCTTTTTTTCAAACTTAAAAACTGAATGAGCAACGGGGAAGAGGTTCCATGAACTAGCGCCGGATTTGGTAAGATGGAACTCCCTGGTTATATCACGAAGCTGTGTTTTCTGGGCCTCGGAAAAAGCGCCGTCGAGCCTTGCGGTTTCCCAGTCCCTGATGGTTGAAAGAATTGTTTCACCCTTTCCGTGTTCATAGAATTCCTGGGTGCCCGTGGAAAGACCGAAACCAGCGTCAAAACCAGCGGCTCTTGCCAGCAGCCATTCAAGATCCTCCAGGCTGGTTTTCTTATTCATACTGAACCAACCCAGCATATGTGGCATCAGGTTTCTTTGAAAATACTCCTGGTTCTTGAGCCTGTATTGCGTCTGGCTTTCACGAAAGCCGGCATACCAGGGCTCACCCCAGTTCATGCGCGTGAAAATATGCCAGAAATAATGACCCGGGTTGCTGGCATCGTTGATTACTTTTCCCTTGAGTTCGGGTGACAGGTTATCGTACCAGGTTTTTACAAATTTCTGCCGGGCATATTGTCCCATACCAGAGGCCCAGCAGCCTTCCAATCCATCAAATGAAATCTGCCGCAGCCCGGTTTCATTGAACAAACTCGCAAGGGTAAGCGCCATTTCTTCCTGCAGTGCATCATCGGCCAGGAAAACCTTGTACCCCTGGTCCATCAGTTTGCCTATGGTGTCTCCACGCTGATGTGCAGCCGCTTTGGTACCAAAAGCACCGCGGATACAATCCACCAGGGTCCAGGGCGCGGTTGCTGAAACGATACGGTAACGAATAAGTTCATCTCCAATCACCACTGTCCTAAGACTGTTATTCTTCATTTGATTAAAGAAATCGGGTGAGCGAATAATGATCTGTGTTGCCTTATCATCAAAATTCGATTCTACAAAACTATATCCTACCCGTGCCAGTCCCTTATCCGGAACTGGTGTGACATAAGGATCATTCGTAGTAATAAAATTTGACAAGGTATGCACGCCCAATTTAATTCCTTCTTTTTCTGCTTTTTGAACATACTTGCGCATACTCACCCAATTAGACGGGAACTCATTCTCATGAAGTTTGAACTGTCCCCAGGTTTCAAAGGGCCCACCGTGGTACAGATACTGTAGTCCTGCTTTTTTACAGAGTGCAATAGCATCATCGATATTTTTTTCACCAAAATTCATGATCAGGTAGGAAGCAGACGCGCCTGGAGACTGTTTGCCCCATTGACCGTCAATCATTGGATGTGGCAAACCTTCCTGTATTTCTATTTTGCTGATAGCAGGCAACAGGGTTGCGGCAGATGTGCCAAACAAAGCGATCTTCGTTCCCTTGATGCCACCATCCTTTTTATAGGCAGGCACCAGGTATTTTTCATGTCCCCAAACCGGTATGATCCTGTCTGTGTTCCGGTTTCTGCAATAGGCCTGCAGTACACTTCCCGTTTCAGTAAGCTTTGCAGTTTGTCCGCGGAAGCTCATTTTGTCTTCAGGCTTCATGTCAACGATGCTCGCGCTTTTGAATATATCATAACTGGGATCCGTATCGTCTTCGTTGGTAGGAAAGCCACCCAGGGTTTTAAGATTCAATGCCTGGATGCCAATACCAAACAGATCATCATGTACAACACCTACCGTTTCACCGATGGATTCCCGAATGGTGGTTGGGTAAGGTCCCCATATCACCAGTTCAATGGCTTCATTGTTTGTGATATCTGTCAATTCAAAAGTCACGTAATCCTGCTTATTGGCAACCCTGATCTTTGCTGTAATATTTTTTTCGGGGAAATGCAATTGGAGAGCTTTGGCATTTCCCGACATTTTATCCGGCGAAATAAATTTACCCGCAATTCTAATAGCCAGCAAAGGCGCTGGCTGGCCAGCCATTAGGTATTCTTTTTTATTAATCTTATCAAAAATACTGGTTACTGTCCCCTTGTCGTTTATTGAAAGAAACAGGTTTTTAGTATCCAGTTTTACCTGTGCTTGTGCCAGAGATACAAATAAAATAAAACAGGCAAGTAATATTATTTTAAAAGAAAGTTTCATCATACTAAGAAGATTTAATCATTATGCCGATGGCAAATAGACGACAGCTGGTAGCCCACAACTCATACCTCCAAAAGGAAACTTCGGCAATGAAAAATTCAATTTGCCGAAGTTTATTTTCATCCGGGTATGGATTAGTGGAGCGTTGGATCAAAGCTGCCGCCCCATGCAGCATTCTGAACAAGTTTCGGATTTTTCTGTATTTCGTCTGTTGCAAGCGGAAAAAAATAATACGTATCTGGTGTTGAAATTGTTTTCAAACCAGTTCTGATAAGCTCGGTAACAGTATAGTTAAAATCTGTTGACTGAAACACTTTCAATTTATCAGTTGGATCTAAACCGGGTTTTATTTTAGCCAATAAACCAAATTTGTGATCACCATCAATATCTGACAATCTTCTCAATCTTCTCAGATCCCAAAAACGTTTACCTTCAAAAGTAAACTCAATATACCTTTCAAATAGAATAGCTTCTCTCATGGCAGTTCTGGACATACCTGCGGCCAGCCCATATAAATTATCGGTGCCAGCTTCGATCCCAGCGCGTTTACGGATATTTTTAAGCACAGTTAGAGCCTCATCGGTGCGTCCTGTTTCATTCGCTGTTTCAGCATAATTTAATAACACTTCGGCAAACCTTATCTCAACCCAGTCAACGGCATTCAGTTCCACCTGCGCTTGTGCCAGGCTGTTGTCAATTCCTTTACGAGTGTAAAAGCCTGTACGGTTGAAAGTCTGGCCGGGACCAAAACCATCATCTAATCCGCCCACCTGAAGGTCTGTGTATTGCCTGCGGTCTGGGCTCACTCCTAAGGGGAATATGGAACCGTTATAAGCAATGGTAGCATTAAAACGGGGATCCCTGTTCTGCCAGAAAGTACTTATGTCGTAGGTGTATTTTGTAGATGCGCCAGGCATATTGCCATCCAGCATCGGGTACGCAGAAACAAGTTCCCAGGTAGGATTGTCAGTGCCAGTACAATTTTTTGACTGTGATAAAGGACGAACACAATGATCCTGCCTTCCGTTTAGTTTGCCAGGATTTTTATAAATGACAGACATGACATCTTCCACATTCGCTTCATTCATCCATATGCCATTATAATCAGGGAACAATGCAAAACCAGCACCTTCCAGCAATGTTTTGGCGGCAGCATTTACAGTGTAGGCTTCCTGCCAGTAGGTATTATCAAACGGATTGGTAGGATTAAACTGTGGACTGGCTTTATATAACAAAACCCTTCCCTTGAATGCCATGGCAGTAGCCTTGTCAATCCTGCCATAGTTGTCTCCTGTATAACGGTTTGGCAATATTGCAATGGCGCTATCCAGTTCCTGGGTAATAAACTCAAAACATTCTTTTGTTGAATTTCTTGGAACACTTAATGAATCCGTCAGCAACTGGGGAGTTTTAATAATTGGTACACCACCGTGATATACCACTGCTTTAAAATAATGGAAGGCCCGTATAAAATGCGTTTGTGCCTTAAGGTTATCCCTTGTGGCCTTTGGAAGCGTCCCGCCATCTATTTCATTCAAAAGTATATTAGTTCTTCTTATCTGGGTGTAGGGCCAATACTTCATGTTGCCGTTAGCAGGACTAACAAAATCTTGAGTTAACAAGCCGGCGCTTTCATCTGCGTAATCACCCTGGTTAACAGGCCATCCTGGTAATGTGGAATAGAGATCCACTACGTATGCGTTAGCCAGTTTTTCATCACGCCATACCTGGTCAGGGTTATAGGCATTTGGATTGTTAACATTGAGAAGGTCTTTATTGCTGCAGCGTTGCAGCACGATAAGAGCAAACGCCAGTATAAGTAAATTAAGTAGTTGTTTCATTTTCCTGTCTTTTAAAAAGTGATGTTAATGCCACCTGTGAATGTTTTCATGATTGGGTAAGAATCAAGTGTATTCTGTTCAGGGTCCATTTCTTTAATGCCGGATATAACAAACAGATTACTTCCGTTAAAGAAAACACGTGCGTTCTGCATTCTTGCGTGGCTGATCCATTTTTTTGGCAGGTTATAAGATACGTTCAAATTTTTAAGCCTCATGTAAGCACCGTTACGCAACCAGAACGTTGAAGCTTCTGCGCCATAAGGTCCGGCCCATTCGCCAGCCCTTGGGTATTTCGAGTTCGGATTGTCCGGCGTCCAATGATCGGTCCATAATGCGAAATACGGACGATCACCTGTTTGAAATACACCCCCACCATTAATTGTACTTACCATACGATCGTAAGCACCTACGCCTTGCAGAAGTGCATCGATTGCAATACCATGCCAGTCACCGCGAAGGCTAAGACCATAGTTGATCCTTGGCACCGCATTTTCTGAAAGTATATCCTGGTCATTACCATCAATAATTCCATTGGGAGTGTTATTGGTATAACTGTTTCCACGAATGTCTTTATATAATAGTACACCCATTTTAGGAGCCGCACCCCATTGTATAAAACCTGCAGGGAGTGATGCGAGAACTTTGGGATCCCTGATAATTCCTTCGGAGATATATCCCTGGATCCGGTTATTAGGATGGCCGATCCTGTTCTGCCAATCTGCTATGCCGGCAGCCTGGTCAATATATACCAGCTTATCTTTCGCAAATCCCATATTGGCGCCAACAGAATAACGGAAATCACCAATATGATTGCTATAATTCAGTGCAGCCTCAAATCCTTTTACATCGATTTGTACATAATTTTCGTTACTCAGGCTGGCTCCGTATGTGCCTGGCACAACCCTGATACGTCTTTGAAATACGTCATAAGAATGACGATAGAAATAATTGAACTCACCCGTAATCTTTCCATCTAACAATCCGAAATCAAGCCCACCATTATAAGAAAGCGCCTTTTCCCAGGTAATATTTGGATTAGGAGGAGTTCCTGCCCGAATGCCATTCAACAGGTTGTTACCAAATACATACGATGAACCAGCGGTGTAGTTTGACTGAAACTGGAACGCACTGATTGCGTCATTTCCCAATAGTCCGACAGAACCGCGTAGTTTGAGGAAAGTAATTGCAGGAACTTTAAAAAAGTTCTCTTTTGATACTACCCATGCTGCAGAACCTGATGGGAAGAATCCCCAACGTGTGCTCTCAGGGAAGATATAAGATCCGTCCCGACGAAAAGAAAATTCAGCTATGTATTTGTCGTTGTACTCGTAATGTGCCCTGCCCACCCATGAGGATCTGGATTGGGCAAATTCACTCCCATTAAAAAAACGCTTTTGAGGATCAGTAGAAGCATTAAAGATCTGGTCAACCGTTCCTGTTAACAGATCACTGGCATTCCCACTGAGCGCCTGTCCTGCATTTTTTTGCTGTT
Source organism: Chitinophagales bacterium (assembly GCA_038199905.1). Classification (GTDB taxonomy): domain Bacteria; phylum Bacteroidota; class Bacteroidia; order Chitinophagales; family Chitinophagaceae; genus JADCRZ01. The sequence goes on from JBBPYM010000201.1 coordinate 13,393, forward strand.
CATAAACCAATAACCCTGTTACACGATGCAGCCCTATTGTTTTTTCATAGTTCAGGTACCAATCCAACTGTGATGTATGATCGAAGTTTGCAGCCTCGCTAATTTGCTCGTAAGAACTGGAAAGATTATGAATATTCATCTGCGATGGGATTACAGGAGCAGGTAAATACACATTGGGTCCAGACTGAGCCTGGAACTTATAAGACTTGTTAAACAGGATGAGATTTTTATTCATTTTGTCATTGGCAGTGTAGTTAAACTGCAGGCTGGTACTTAAGCCTTCTATCCCGGGAATCTTAAAATCAAACCTTCCTGTACCGGCCATGGTTCGCCATACGGTGTTCCTATAGCCCCCATTCTGAACAAGCTCAATAGGATTCCACCCACCTGAAGTAACAGGAAGCCCGGTTTTAGTGTCATTTGTTGGATTACCCTGTTGATCAACATAAAAAGGAATTAAACGGGTCCAGTTAAAGGTAGCCCTGTAAAAATCAGCTACAGTAAAAGATTCCGCATCATCGTACGGCCAGTAAAAACGTTCTGAACTACGTTGATTGCCACTGAGATTTAAACTCAGCTTCATGTACTTATTGATATTAGCATTAACGTTTGATCGAAAATTATAACGGTCGTAATCAACATTTTTAAAAGAACCGCTAGCCTTGTTTACTCCCAACAACATATAATAAGTGATGGCTTCGCTGCCGCCGTTTACACTGAAATCATGTTGCTGTGTACTTGGATTAACCCATATTTCGTCCAGTATGCTGTAACTCTTATCTTTAAAATAAGCAAACATTTCAGGCGTAGAAGGCAACGGATTACCAAAAGTTGTGGCCTGGTCATTCCTATATTGCAACTCCTGGGTAGCTGTATAGTTTTGAAGAGGCCTGGTAGTGCGTTGTAGCGAAGTAGTTCCCATATAGGAAAACGTAGGTTTCTGTTTTCTGCCAACTCTTGTTTGTACTAAAATAACACCATTAGCTCCCCTGGATCCATAAACCGATGCGGTAGCAGCATCCTTCAATATATTAAGGCTCTCGATTTCAGCCGGGTTGAGCGCATCAAAAAAGACTTTTGACTGAACAATCCCGTCAACAACATATAATGGGTCATTGTTACCAAGAGTTCCTAAACCACGGATCTGTATAGACGAAGGCGCACCCGCAAATCCTGAGTTGTTTACTACGGTAGCCCCGGGTATCCTTCCCGCCAACGTATTTGATAAAGCCGAAGTAGGTATCATTTCAAGCTGCTCGCCTTTAACTGTCGTAACCGCTCCTGTCAAACTTGTTTTCTTTTCAGTTCCATATCCAACCACAACAACTTCATTTAACGTTAATGAAGAATCAGATAAACTTACCACCACATTTGCAACACCGCTGGATACAACTTCCTGCGATTTATACCCCAGTATGCTTATAAGCAGGGTCTCTTCAGCCCTTGCACCACCCAGCTGAAATTCTCCTTTGTTGTTTGTAAAAGTGCCCTTACCAGTGCCTTTGATCATAATCGATACATCAGGCAGACCCTGGCTTTTACTATCAGTAATTTTTCCACTTATAATCCGGCTCTGGCCTAATACCGCCTGCTGCAGACAACATGCTACAATTACCAGGGCAGACATTAGCAGACGTTGGATAGATGGGTTTTTCATTTTCTTGGAAGTTTTGGTGTTTGTAAAGTTTTAAGAACCCGTTGCTGTCTATTTATCTTCCTCTTGAATCAGCAAAGTTTCCCATGACCGCTTGATAATATCAATTCAGATAATGAGTGATTTCTTCTTTGTCGAAATGTATCCGGTATTCTGCAGGCATGCCGGATAATTGGCCAAAACGCTTACGGTTTAAATCTTTAATTAGGGAGGACTGTGACGAATTGTTACGATGATAGAAAATTCTTCTGCAAATTTTATCCCGGGTAAAGAAAAATATCCGCACCCTTAGTAACATTAGCTGATAGTTAAGTTTTCCCATGTCAGTAGTTATATATATGACAGTTATTAGAGCAAAATAATGGCATTGGCAGAAACTCAATTGCTGCTATAATCCGAAAGTAATCACGTTGCTAAATTTACATTATTTCATATTATTCTAAATCAATCACCGCACATTTTTTTACGCAAACGATTGATTAAACAAGCAACGGTTAAACATCAAAACATTTCATGTATCTATCCCACAATAAGTTCCATAACAGGCACGCCTATCCCAGATTTTATCACCGGAAGATTGACTACACCATCATCTGCTCCCGTAATCTGGGTAGTCTGACCAATCGCTTTGATCACTGTCTGAAATTTTACATCAAAGCCATCATTCAACAACTGGGCATATTTAATTTTCCCTTATAAATTTTAAGATATAAAGACTTAATTGGCCGGTCTAACACGTGAACATATAAACGCTTTCTTTGTGCATTGTAAGTAAGCATGCTTGTCGATTTTTTAGAATCTGCCGGCGCCTGGCTGCAGCCATAAATTGAGGGGTTATTATATTTAATTGCATCCATTCACCCACTCTCTTAAGACCTTCATCGGCGCGCTGGTCAAAAGTATTTCATTCCCGCTTCTTTTGCTTTGCGTACCCATTCCCGGGATCAAATAAGTCAGGTTCAGAAAGCTTAAAGTACTTTTCAATGATACTCGTCTGATATCTTTTCAAGGTTCCTTACCGATTCGTGTCGTGCGGATAAAGTTTAACGACCCAGTGAAAAAACATAGCGAGACGGCGATTTGCCCACCATTGCATTTGCCGCAATTTTTGATCTTGAGTTTCTGTTACCCGGGAGGGCTTACGCTGGGCAGCTAGCTGAAAAGATAATACAACCCGGAAAATTTTAATCAGGATATTCTTACAAACCTTTAGCATGTTATAACCAGAGATGGAACCTGACTGAATTAAAACAATCAAACGTTTGCCTAAGTTTCCCAGTTGCATTTTTACTCCCTCAGCAAACGGTTAAGTATCTAAGCAATTAATGAATAGGATATATTTACAAAATATCCCGGGCTGATATGCATTTTACCATAAATCATTTTAATGCAAAAGCTATTTCAAGCAAAAAATAAAATTATGACATCAAAACTGAGCTCCTTTCTTACAAAATCCGCTGTTTGTGCTTTGCTCGTTACGGTCTGCATAATGTTATTCAGTTCCGGAACGATAGCCCAGCAAAAAAATGTCTTCTCTTTTGGCAAATCGGAATTCCTGATGAATGGAAAACCTTACCAAATAATTAGCGGCGAACTGCACCCTGCACGTATTCCGGCGCCTTACTGGCGCCAGAGGATCCAGATGGCCAAAGCCATGGGTTGTAATACCATCGCTGCCTATATCTTCTGGAACTACCATGAAAGCGAACCGGGTAAATTCGATTTTCTCACGGGCAACCATAACATCGCCGAGTTCCTGCGCATTTGTAAAGAAGAAAAAATGTGGGTACTGATGCGGCCTGGTCCCTACGTATGTGGTGAATGGGAGCTTGGCGGCATCCCGCCCTATCTGTTACGAATACCCGACATTAAGCTCCGCTGTATGGATACACGGTATATGGTGGCGGTGAACCGGTATATTGCTAAATTATCACAGGTAGTAAAACCCTTCCTGATGGTAAATGGTGGCAACATCCTTATGCTGCAGATTGAAAATGAATATGGAAGTTTCGGCAACGATAAAACATACATGGAAAACCTTCGCAGAAGCTGGATAAAAAACGGGATAAACATTCCTTTCTATACTTCCGATGGCCCCACAGCTTTTATGCTAGACGCAGGCAGCATCGATGGGGCGGCGATTGGACTCGATAGTGGCTCCGACGAGGGAGCTTTCGCCCAGGCTACGAAGAAAAATCCTAACGTACCTTCTTTCAGCAGTGAAACCTACCCGGGGTGGCTCACTCACTGGGGTGAAAAATGGGCCCGCCCAGGCACAAAAGGTTTATTAAAAGAGGTGAAATTCCTAATGGAAAATAAAAGATCCTTCAACTTTTATGTTATCCATGGTGGCACGAACTTCGGCTTTTCTGCTGGTGCAAACGCTTTCTCCCCCACCCAATATCAGCCTGACATAACAAGTTACGACTACGACGCTCCCATTAACGAGCAGGGCCAGCCTACGGAAAAGTTTTTTGAACTTCGCAAACTAATCAGTGAATATGTTCCGAACATCCCCGATGTACCGGCATCGATTCCTGCCATAGACATCCCGGCGATCAATATGGAATACTTTTCTTCCGTATGGAACAACCTTCCAGCACCTGTTTACTCAGTACAACCCAAACCATTTGAAGCTTATGGCCAGGACTATGGCTTTATCATGTACAAAACAAAACTCGTTGGCCATAAAAGCGGCAAACTTACCATCACAGAACCTCATGATTACGCCACCGTGTTTCTCAATGGTAAATACATTGATAAAGTATACCGCGATGGCGGAAAGTGGACAATTGACCTGCCAAAATCTACTGTAAAAGATCCCGTGTTGGAAATTCTGGTGGAAGGCATGGGCCGTATAAACTTCGCCCAATTTATGATAGACAGGAAGGGTATAACGGATAGGGTCACTCTAAATGGAATGACCCTCATGGACTGGCAGGTTTACAAACTTCCTTTTGACCAAAAATATATCAGTCAGTTAAGAGCCGCTCCCACAGATAGCGCAAGGCGTGGTAATTTCTTTAAAGGAAGTTTCCAGTTAACAGAGGTTGCAGACACCTACATTGATGTAAGCAAATACAAAAAGGGCATTGTCTGGATAAATGGCAACAACCTCGGAAGATTCTGGGAGATAGGCCCGCAGCAAAGACTTTTTTGTCCCGCCACCTGGCTAAAGGAAGGAAATAACGAAATCATCATTTTTGATATGCAACAACAGGAGCCCGCCGATGTCAGCGGAAAGAAAAGGGTGGAGTAAGTTGTTAATGCGGCAGGTGAAAAGATGTGACCAAAAAGTTGGTCAACAAGTTAAGTGGATCGTTCTAGCTGCCGGATTTACAGTTATAACAAGCGCAATTGTACACAATCAAAAAACGCTAAAACATCGTCGAAGTTTGCCGTGAAGGTCAGGCTGTTAGAATATCTCCTCCTTGAAGGGGACGTTTGAGCCGAAGGCCAAACGGGGGTGGGTAACTCTCCACAAACGTTTAATCTGTACCACCCAAACCGCTCAACGGCAAGCACATTTAAAACGCTCTAAAATATCACGCCCGTGTAACCAACACCGTTATGCCCGATAAACGTAACGTTCCCTCCAACAGAGGGGATCCGAAGGCCTTCTCACTTTCATCGCCAAATATTTACCTATGCATTACAAAATTTGGCTAAGGAATAACCTTTCCAGTAGGGAAAAAAACTAAAGCAGTCAACTGCTTAGTAACCTTTTTTGGTTTCCTCCAAGGCTGACGGCTGATAGCTGACGGCTGATAGCTGACATCTATTCCCCCTCCATCATCGAATTCGTCCGCGTATCTTTCATCAATACATAAACAATCAGCGATATGAAAATACACCCCGTAACAAACCAATAGTACCACGATTCATGCCCTATATTTTTAAGGTACAAAGCAATATATTCAGCTGACCCGCCAAATATTGCCACCGTCAGCGCATAAGGCAAACCAACGCCCAGCGCGCGGATCTGTGCCGGGAACAACTCGGCCTTTACAACTGCGTTGATAGAAGTATATCCACTAACAATAACCAGCGCAGACATCATCAACCCAAATATCAACCATTGACTGCTGGCATTACTTAACGTAGTAAGTAAAGGCACCGTACATAAACAACCCATAACACCAAAAGCCAGTAACAGGGGACGGCGACCGATACAATCAGATAACATACCGAATAATGGCTGGATGGCTGCAAAAAATAGCAATGAGATAAATGACAGTACCGTAGACCGATCCTTGGTAAGGTGAACGGTATTCACCAGGAACTTCTGCATATAAGTTGAATAAGTATAAAAAGCAATTGTTCCACCGAGGGTTAGTCCAACAACCGTTGCGATGGATTTTGGATAACGTAACAGCTCTCTTACAGATCCCCTGTTTTCGCCACTGCTTACCTTGTTTTTAAATGCTTCAGTTTCTTGCAAGTTGCTTCGCAGGTACAATGCCACCAGCGAAAGTATGGCGCCAACATAAAAGGGGATGCGCCAACCCCATTCA
>JBBPYM010000202.1:0-9211 GCA_038199905.1 Chitinophagales bacterium
AAATGAAACACGCGGTAGTTACCATCAACCAGTATCGAATCACTGGCGACCTGGGCTCCGGCACCAAAAAACAAACACACAGTAAATAAGAAGAAAATGAATCTAGCCATCAAGTTGTTTTGCCAAATATAGTGAAGGTATAGGGTATGAGGTAAGTTCAATCCCGTAATTCACCAAAGGATGATGTGCAATGATATGCCTGTGATTTTTCTAGCAATAACGGGGCAGTGAAAATTAATACAAACTGCATGAATCTCCTGACGATATTGGCGAATTTTAACTTAATTTTAGAAATTATTGATTGCTGTTTTCCTACTGCAGTTCCTAACCTTCAAAAAAAAAATTCTAAACAATTGCTAATGAAACACTTCATGCCAAAGATGTTGAGACATTTCTTAATGCTTCAATGCCTTCTTTTTTCCGCCGCCACTGCCTTCCCACAGGCATCAACAGTAAAAGGGAGAATCGTGGATGACAAAAACAATCCCTTATTCGGAGTGACTGTCCTTCTAAAGGGAAGTAATTTGGGTACCAGCTCGGATGCCAACGGTAACTATTCTTTAAGTATTCCGAACTCCAATGGTACGCTGGTAATTTCCTTTGTTGGATTTACAAGCGAGGAGGTGCCGGTGAACAGGCGGACCAATATCAACATAAAACTGGTGCCGGACGCCACGTCCCTGGGAGAGGCCATCGTAATCGGCTATGGTAGCCAGGCGAAAAAAGTGGTAACAGGTGCCGTTCAAACCATCAATCTAAAAGAAACAAGAGATATACCTGTTTCCCAGATCGCTCAAAAACTGCAGGGGCGATTGGCCGGTGTACAGATCAACCAAACAACCGGTAAGCCAGGGCAGGGAATGTCTGTAAGGATCCGCGGACAATTATCCGTTTCTGCCGGCAGTGATCCTTTGTATGTGGTAGACGGTGCACCTATAACAGGAAGTGTTGGTGCTATCAACCCGGATGAGATAGAGACCATTTCCATTTTGAAAGATGCTGCATCTACGTCTTTATATGGTTCCAGGGCAGCCAATGGGGTGGTGCTTATCACTACGAAAAGGGGCAAGAAGGGACAAACTAATGTGAGTTTTAACGCGTTTGCCGGGGTGCAAAATGTTCCTGTAAAGGGCCGCGTTGAAATGCTGGATGCGGTTGAGTTTGCACAATTCAAAAAAGAATATTTTGAAGATGAAGGGAAGGCTGTTCCTGCTGAATTTCAAAATCCGGCGCAATATGCCGGAAAAAACAACGACTGGTATGGTGCATTGTTAAGGAAAGCGCCGTTGCAGAGCTATAATATTACGGTTACTTCCAATAGTGATAAACTTAGCACCGCTTTAATTGCGGGTATATATGACCAGCAAGGAGTGGTATTAAACAACGAGTATAAAAGGTATTCGCTGAGGATGAACCTGGATTATAATTTATCTGATAAAGTTAAAATGGGATTTAACCTGGCACCTTCATATGTTTTTGATAACACGCCGAGAACTGATGGTGACAGGGGCACGGGAATCTTGTTTAACGCGTTACATACCTGGCCGGTAATGCCAATATATGATGCAAATGGTGAGTTGACAAAGTTTAACCAGTTCCCGGGCAGCACCGGTAACATATTTGCCTACCCTAACTGGGTGAGAGCCGCAAAAGAATTGGTGAATGAAACAAAAACCACCAACCTCATCTCAAATTCTTATATTTCTTACCAGCCAATCAAGGGACTCGTACTGAAGTCAAGTATTAACCTGGAGGTTCTGAATTCAAAATTTTTCTTTTTCAATCCTTCAACGGCAACCAACTTCATTAATGTTCCCATACCTACTACAGCAGTTTCTGTTAGGCAGAGTACAGAAAACATCACCTGGCTGAATGAAAACCTCGCTACTTACACAAAAAGCTTTGGAGAGCATAATTTCGAACTGCTGGCCGGTTATACCAACCAGAAATTCCACCAGGAAAACACCCGTGTTCAGGCGGATACCTACACGGATGACAGGCTGCCAACCATCCAGGGAGCGCTTAACGTAAACAGGGGAGGAACTACAAATGGCGTGCAGGAATGGTCCCTGACGTCCTATCTTTCCCGACTAACGTATAACTATATGGGAAAATACCTGTTTACGGCCGCGGTGCGTAGCGATGGATCTTCCCGTTTTGGATCACAAAACAGGTGGGGAACATTCCCTTCTGTGTCTTTGGGATGGGTACTGTCTGACGAAGATTTCCTTAGGAGTGTACAAAACATTGCATTTGCCAAACTCAGAACCAGTTATGGTGTAATTGGAAATAATAATATTGGTAACTACACGCAGTACGCCCTGGTTAATAACACTGTCAACTCGGTTTTTGGCAGCAATGTAGCAACCGGAGCAGTGGTAACTTCTTTGGCAAATCCAAATTTAGGATGGGAAACGACCAAACAATTTGATTTGGGCCTTGACCTTGGATTGTTCGAAAACAGGATAGTATTCACATACGACTATTATAAGAAAAATACCACTAACCTTTTGTATGGTGTACAGGTAGCGCAGGAATCTGGATTTGGTACTTTTATTGATAATATTGGTGAAATTAAATTCTGGGGTCATGAATTTTCTGTGACTACCAATAACCTGAAAGGCAAATTATCCTGGATCACCAATGCAAATATTTCCTTTAACAGAAATAAGGTGACGGCTCTCGCTGAAGGTATTGACAGGGTGTATGGTTCTTTTCATATTACCCAGGTAGGGCAACCATTTGGACAATTTTACGGGATGGTTTCTGAAGGAATGTACCTTAATCCGGCAGACCTTGCCAAAAGTCCGAAAATTCCCGGCCGTTCAGCCGTCGGCACTATTAAATTAAAAGATGTTAACGGCGATGGCATCATCACTTATGGTGGAAACCAAGACGACCGCACGATAATTGGTAGTCCTTTTCCAAAGTTCACTTACGGCATTACCAATACTTTGCAATACGGCAATTTTGATTTTACGGTGGTCGGTTCAGGGTCTTATGGCAACCAGTTATGGGTTCGTCACCTGTATAGTACTGCTAACCTGGATGGCGTTTTTAACATGGTAGCCGGCGTAAAAGATCGTTTCAGATCAGTTGCAAACCCTGGAAAGGGATTCTATGGCACCACCGTCGGAGGTGGTAACTATACCGGTGTGGAAAGAGACTGGAACAACAGCAGGTTTGTTGCAGATGCATCATTCTTTACTATAAAGAATGTTACGCTTGGTTATAACCTGGGAATTAAAAATAAAATCTTCAATTCTGCCCGACTGTATGCTTCTGTTCAACAGGTATATGTATTTACAAAATATTGGGGCGGCCCCAACCCGGAAACCAGTGCACAGGGTGATGGTAACGGAGATGGTGGCAACCTGAGCCAGGGTGTAGATCTGTCTAATTATCCGGTTCCCAGAACATATACGCTAGGTATTAACCTGAATTTTTAAAGAAGCAGGTTTCTAAATAATCATTACTCATCAATTATTTTCATACAGCATGAAATCGAGACTTATAATAATCATCCTTGCAGGCTTTATGATAACGAGCTGCAAAAAAGACTTCCTGGTAGTAACGCCTGAGACGAATCTTAGCTCGGCCACTTTTTTTCAAACAGAATCTGACTTTAAACAGGCAGTTAATGGGGCGTATGTTCCGCTGAGAGCAATTGTGAACGGCCCGGCATACTTGCTGGGAGAGATGCATTCTGATAATACATATTATTTTAGAAATACCCTGTTCGGCGCGGTGGATGCATCGGAGAATATCGCTGATTTTGCGTTACCTTCTTCGGGGGGAGTAACCACTAATGGACATGTACTGAACCAGTATCGTCTTGACTACCAGATAATAGCACGTACCAACCAGATATTGTCAAAGATTGATGGGGTTGAGTTTCCTGCAGAGTCAAAAAATAATCTGAAAGGACAAGCAATGTTTTTAAGAGCGTTTGCCTATTTCGAGTTGGTGCGCTATTTTGGTAAGGTTCCACTCCATTTAACTCCTGTGCTTACTCGGGGAGAGGCGGCGCTGCCCTTGTCTTCTATTGACTCAGTATATCTCCAGGTTATAAAAGATGCCGATGGCGCCAGCAAGTTACTATCAAACAAAGCAAAGCAGGAACCGGGCAGAGCGACATCAGGGGCTGCGAAAACCTTGTTGGCTAATGCTTATATCCAGCAAAAAAAATGGGCACAGGCAGAAGCCCTGCTAAAGGATATAGTTACTAATGACGGGTACGCACTGATGCCTGATTATAGTAATGCAGTCTCAGGTACTTCTGACAATAAGAATAACCAGGAATCGGTTTTTGAAGTTCAGTTTATGGAAGGTTCTGCGGGCTATAATGGATCAATCATTTATAATTTTTTGCCAAGACCCATGACAGCAGCCGAGCTGGCACCAATAACCGGTGTGTCAAATCCGCAGTCGCTCTCCGGCGAGGGTAACAATGCTCCCACCCCGGATATTATCGCGGCCTACGAAGCTGGTGATAAAAGGAAGGATATTTCAATAGCCTATGTTACCTTAAGCGGTAGCCTGAGGGCCAATAAAGTATATCCTTATATTAAAAAATTTGCCAAGCCCCACGCTTTATTTAACAATACTGGCAATAACTGGCCAATTTATCGTTACGCCGAAGTGTTATTATTCCTGGCTGAAGCTCTTAACGAGCAGGGTAAAGCAGCAGAAGCAGCCACTTACCTTAACCAGGTTCGTGCCCGTGCGGGGCTGGCGGCATCTACGGCTACAGATCTCCGTGATGCTATATTTAAGGAGAGAAGGGTAGAGCTTGCTTTCGAAAATAAGCGCTGGTTCGACCTCGTTAGATCCGGCAATGCTGTGTCTATTATAACGGCTTATGGAAACCGGGTGAAGGCCAATCCTGCTGACTACTACTTTCCAGCCGGAGCGGTACCCCCCAACAACGCATTTACCAACCTTTCACTGTTTTATGATCTACCTGCTGATGAGGCTGTACTGAGTCCTTATTTTTAATATGAGTAGGTTTTGTAGCCATCGTATCCTGCCCAGCAGTGGTGATACGATGGCTATTTTATTATGGAAGGTATGGGGTATGAGGTGTGGGGTATGAGTGCATTAGGTAAGAGGTATGTGGTGTGGGGTAGGAAGATGTGGAAAAAAACAACTTTCCAGGGCAGGAGGCGAAAGCTCCCGGCGTTTTTTCAACAATAATTATGTTCAACCCCCATAACCATCATGATAATATGCGCTTACCAGTTTTGTTCTATATTTGCACCAATGAGATCGTTTTTCTTTGCTTTTAGTTTCTTTATGCTTTACATGACCTGTCTTCCTTGCGGCGACAGCATGGAGTGGAATGATACGAAAACAACGAAGCTCTCGGCTGCCGCCAGTGACCATGACCATGATTATCATACTGAGAGTTGCACACCATTTTGCACCTGCTCATGTTGTGCAGCCCCTGTCTTATTATTTGCCGCCTCAAGGCAAAAGGATGAGAGGTTCATCTTCCTTTCCGTGAAACATCCCCTTTACAATGTTCGCTTCAATGCCGAAGTGTACAACGCTATCTGGCAACCTCCGAAATTCTCCTGATTAAATCGCTTTTTTATTCTTACTGTAATCGACACTTAGATCGTTTAGTGTGCATAAACTGGCTATCTTGACTGATCTACGTTGTCAGTTGAACCTGCCAGGTACTCTTTAGCCAAAAATTCTTGAGCACCCAGTTATATCTACGGAATGCACCGTAACGTCACCTATCATGCTTTTCACAAGATTCCCGCCAGCGTTTATTTTAGCGGGCATCCAATAAATAATAATAGGAATGCTTAACAAAATCATTCATTTCAGTATACATAATAAACTTGTTATCGGTGTGATGACGCTTGCCCTGGTATTTTGGGGACTGTGGAGCGCCAGCCGGTTGCCTGTTGATGCCTTGCCTGATATTACCAATAACCAGGTGCAGGTGCTAACAACAGCCCCCACATTGGCTGCCCAGGAAGTAGAACAATTTATCACTTACCCGATTGAAAAGTCTTTGGCTAATATTCCGGGTGTTTTGGAAATGCGCTCCTTCTCCCGTTTTGGCCTGAGCGTTATTACCGTTGTTTTTGAAGAAGATGAAGACATCTATTTTGCAAGACAACTTATCAACGAAAAATTGAAGCAGGCTGAAGAAGATATGCCTCCTGATATTGGGCGGCCAGAACTGGCGCCTGTTACAACGGGTTTGGGTGAGATCTACCAATATATCATTCACCCAAAAAAAGGAAGCGAACAGAAATACTCTGCCGTGGACCTGCGGACCATGCAGGACTGGATCGTAAGCCGCCAGTTGACTGGCATCAAGGGTGTTGCCGAAGTAACCGCTTTCGGAGGTATGGTAAAACAATATGAAGTGGCGGTTAACCCTGGCAGATTAAAGGCTATGAATGTCTCCATTCCCGAGATCCTCTCGGCGCTTAAAAAGAATAATGGGAATACAGGGGGTGCCTACATAGACAAGAAGCCAAATTCATATTTCATCCGTGGCGTTGGGTTGGTGAAGTCGTTTGCTGATATTGAAAATATTGTAGTTAAACAGCAGCATGGCATTCCCGTTCTGATAAGGGATGTTGCGAAAGTGCAGTTCGGCTCTCCGCCCCGTTATGGAGCCATGACTTATAACGGAGAAAAAGAAGTGGTTGGCGGCCTAGTTCTCATGACAAAAGGCGCAAACAGTGCTGCAGTGGTGGAACTGGTTAAGGAACGCATGAAAACGGTAGCGAAGTCATTACCTGCCGATATTATTATTGAACCATTTTTAGACCGTACTAATTTAATAGACAGGGCCATAAGTACCGTAAAAACAAACCTGATTGAAGGCGCGCTCATTGTAATATTTGTACTGGTGCTATTCCTGGGCAACCTCAGGGCCGGACTTATAGCCGCCTCAGCCATTCCGCTTTCATTACTATTTGCAATGGTCCTGATGAACCTGTTTGGTGTTAGTGCCAACCTGATGAGTTTAGGCGCAATAGACTTCGGTTTAATTGTAGATGGGGCGGTGATTATTGTTGAAGTTACCATGCATCACCTCGGGTTGAGAAGAACGAAGGTTGCTTTTACACAAAAGCAAATGGATGAAGAAGTGTACCTATCGGCCTCTGGTATCAGGCGCAGCGCGGCTTTTGGAGAGCTGATCATACTGGTGGTTTATATCCCAATACTTACACTTACCGGCATTGAAGGAAAGATGTTTAAACCAATGGCGCAAACGGTGAGCTTTGCGATCATTGGGGCACTATTGCTCTCGGTGACTTATATACCTATGATGTGCGCCTTATTTCTGCCAAAGAAGATCAGTCAGAGAAGAAATTTCTCTGCAAGAATGATGTCTTTTTTTGAACGAATCTATTTACCAGTCATCCATCGCGCAATAAAAATAAAGTATCTAGTTGCGGGAACGGCACTCATCTTGTTTGTCATCAGCCTTGTTATCTTTAAAAACCTGGGCGGCGAATTTATCCCAACGCTCGAGGAAGGAGACTATGCCATAGAATTTGTATTGCCGCAGGGCTCCTCGCTTTCACAAACAACAGAAACGGTAATGCTTGCACAACGTATGCTGCGAGAGTTCCCGGAGGTAAAAATGATTGTTGGTAAAACTGGTGCCGCTGATGTGGCCACCGATCCTATGCCTCCCGAGGCAAGTGACCTCATCGTTGTTTTAAAAGATAAAAAAGAATGGACAACAACCAGGGACTTCTATGAGCTTGCTGACATGATGGGTGAAAAGCTATCTGATATCCCCGGGGTTATTGCAGAACCAAGTCAGCCCATTCAAATGCGTTTTAACGAAATGATGACTGGCATCCGCCAGGATGTGGCCATTAAAATCTTTGGCGAAAACCTGGACAGCCTCGCTTTCTATGGTAATAAAGTGGCCGCCGCTATCAGGCAAATTAAGGGAATTACCGAGCCACGTGTTGAACGTGTTGATGGTCTGCCACAGATAACCATTCAATACGACCGTGCACGGCTGGCAGGATATGGATTGAATATTGAAGACGTAAACCATATTGTCAGCGCCGCCTTTGCGGGTGAAAAGGCCGGAACTGTTTATGAAAACGAAAGAAAGTTCGACCTGGTGCTGCGACTTGATAGCGCCTATCGTACATCGTTAGATGATGTGAGTAGTTTGAACGTGCCGATGAAAGATGGCAACCAGGTCCCCTTGTCGCAGGTAGCCTCCGTATCCTTTAAAACAGGTCCCGCCCAGATAAGCCGTGAAGATGGAAAGCGCCGGCTGTATGTAAGTTTTAATGTAAGCGGAAGGGATGTGCAGACTGTAGTGGAAGAGGCCAAAGCTATTTTAGAAAAGAATGTCAAACTTCCCGTCGGGTATTTCTATACTTATGGGGGTACTTTTGAAAACCTGCAGAAAGCTTCCGCCCGTTTGATGGTCGTAGTACCGCTGGCTTTAGCACTTATCTTTTTTATGCTTTACCTGAGTTTCCGATCATTAAAAGAGGCCCTGCTTATTTTCACTGCAATTCCCATGAGTGCTATCGGTGGAGTTTTTGCCCTGCTGATTATGGGAATGCCATTTAGTATCTCAGCTGGCGTAGGATTTATCGCATTATTTGGCGTTGCCGTATTGAATGGTATTGTGTTGATCAGCACATTTAATCAACTAAAGAAAGAGGGAATGAAAAATGTTGTAGATATAGTGATCGAGGGCACGAAGATCCGGTTAAGACCGGTTTTGATGACAGCCGCTGTTGCCGCTCTCGGATTTTTACCGATGGCCTTAAGTAACGGTGCCGGCGCGGAAGTTCAACGACCGCTGGCCACTGTAGTTATTGGCGGATTACTAACAGCCACCCTGTTGACACTGCTGGTGTTACCTTGCCTGTATATTATATTTTCACAGCGTTTTAGAACAGGTAACAAACTGGTAGTTACTGGTTTAACAGGCTTCATGCTTATCCTTTTCTCAGGTACAACCAGTGCCCAGCAGCCTCCTGTCGCAAGGATGAAAATATCCGAAGTTTTAACAAGGGCCGGAAATAATTTGCAGTTTGACATTAATAACCAGCAGGTCAACAAAGGCAAATTACTTATTAACTCATCCCTGCTACCCAGGACTGGTTTATTTGCTGAAAATGAAGACCTAAGACCAACTGATCATAAAGGCGTACTTAAAGTTGGAGTGTCGCAAAGCATATCATGGCCGGGT
>JBBPYM010000203.1:0-2047 GCA_038199905.1 Chitinophagales bacterium
GGCCTCCGCCGTATTCAGGTTAAGCGGGTGTTTTTTGAAATGCGCCAGTTGTTGCAGGAAGGAATCATCTTCATTCTCTGGCTCTTCCTCGTCCGCCAGCGCCTCTGCCTGGCGCTCCAGCGCGGCGATGGTATTCTCCTGTTCCTGCGCGAATGAGGTTGAATAAAGAAGAAGATACACAGCAATGATCAATATGCGTTTCATTGTTCGGGTTTGTTTTTTGAAAGTTGACAAACAAGCAGCAGGCCGGAAGTCAGGCCTATCCTGGTATGCCAGTCCGCAGCTACTGCAAGCGTAATTTCTTTCCATCGCAACCCGGTCCCGGCATAATAACTGCCTGTTGCCGATGTTATCCCGCCACGGAGAAAAGCTTGTTTCATAAAAGAATATTGTAAAGAAATATTTAGATTCACTAGCTGCGACTCTACCTTAATAATGGTTCCTGTGATAAGCACTATATCCGAAACTTCGTATCCTAAACCGAACGAATATGCGGAGGCGATTTTTTCTGAAGAATTTATTCCATACCGTCCGCCAACCGGGTTGTAGACATGCAAACCGGCAAACATTTTATCAGTGAGTTTCGTAACCAGTCCCAACTCAAAACTGAATGTAGCGGCGTTTCCATATCCGTCGATATTCACGCGGTAGTAATTAAACTGTGCGCCAAGCTCAAGCTTCTCACCAAGTGATCTTCCATAGGCTATGCCTGCATGTGATTCTGTGTACTGGTTAAAGCCTGCATGATCAAGGGATATTCCAGCGCCGCCCGAAAAACAGGGAAATGTTACTGCACCTGAAAACCTTCTAAGTTCACTGAGCATGAACCTTTGTTCCGAATAAACACCAGCGCTGGTGGTTTTTACCTTTGATAAAGAGGCCTGGTTTGTAGTAAAAGAAAACACATCAGTAAAACTGCCACTGTAGGCTCCTGTTCCTAAAAAATTTACTGTTGGCGGGGCTCTTAACAATTGCGCCCTTGAAGCATTCAGCAGTAGCACGAGATTTAGCATGCAAAAAAGTTTCATAAGGTAGTTTATGTTGAATAATTGCAAAGATATTCTGAGCTGTTCACTGACCAGGGATACAGCATCCTGCTGGCTGTTCCGAACTCAAAATTGAGGGCGCTTATCACTTAAAAAATAAGTGTTTTAACTGTATTTTGTCCCGAACTGCTCATTACCTTTGCGCCATGGAAATTTTAGACGGACAGTTAGTTTCACAGGCAATAAAGGACGAACTAAAAATCAAGGTTGCGCAACTTGTTGCGGAAGGTAAAAAAGTGCCACACCTCGCTGCCGTTTTAATTGGTGGCAACGGTGCCAGCGAAACTTACGTAGGTGCTAAAGTGAAAGCCTGTGCCGAGATAGGGTATAAATCAACACTCATAACCCTTGAAGAAACCATCCATGAAAACAGGTTGTTAAGCATAATAGAAGAACTAAATACCGACCCCGATGTTGATGGTATCCTGGTGCAACTTCCGTTACCGGACCATATTTCCGAAGCAAAAATGATCAACACCATTACCCCCGGGAAAGACGTAGACGGTTTTCATCCCATCAGTATCGGGAAAATGGTTCAGGGCCTGGATACCTTTATTCCTGCTACGCCGTATGGTATTATGTTATTGCTGGAACATTACAAAATAAACACAAAGGGTATGTCGGCGGCGGTGATCGGAAGAAGTAATATTGTGGGAAGACCTATGAGTATTCTTTTAAGTAACAACCGCAACCCCGGCAATTGCACCGTTACGCTTTGCCATTCTCAAACGCGCAACTTACAGCAGATCTGTCGTGAGGCTGATATAATTGTAGCGGCACTCGGAAGACCCGAATTTATAACTGGCGATATGGTTAAGGACGGTGTAATAATCATTGATGTAGGTATTACACGCGTTGCCGATCCTTCCAAAAAATCGGGCTTTGCACTAAAAGGGGATGTTCACTTTGCGTCAGTTTCTCCTAAATGCAGTTATATTACCCCTGTTCCCCGTGGCGTTGGGCCGATGACCATCGCTGGTCTGATGAAGAATACTTTCAAA
>JBBPYM010000204.1:0-4519 GCA_038199905.1 Chitinophagales bacterium
CAACCATCATACAGCCTATATATTTTGTATACATTTGAGTCGACGATCAATAAAAATCCTTCCCAAAAAATTGTTACTTCTCTTGTCGGCCATCATAACATTTCTTCCGTTATGTGGCCTTAACCTTTAATTAAAAAACACTATTACTATTATGAAAAAGTTTCTGTTTAACACGTTACTGTGTGCCACCGTTGCCGGTCTCTTTTCTTGCCAGAAGCCCAACCCCACTCCAAATTCCAAGCAGAAAATCCAGGCTGCTGTTGACGGAATTCGCAAAAACCTTTCGGATTCTCTTGGCATTTCATTTCCTTCCTTAAGCCTGATCATTCAAACACCAACAGACAAGTTTTTTGTAACCTCTACAGGAAGCGGGGCGCAAGTTGTCACACCGGATACCTATTACCGGTTTGCCAGCAATACAAAGCCTTTTACCGCCACAGCAATCTTAAATATGTTTGAAGATGGATGGCTGGATTATAAAGCAAAAATTACTGATATCATTCCTGGAAGTAAAATAACCTATGTACCTGCTGAGCCCGGATGGGATTTTCCATATAAAGATGATATAACCATCGAACAGCTCCTGCAACATGTTGCAGGTGTTTTTGATGTTGATAACGACCCCGTACCTGGTTATGGTGGCTTGTCCTACACTGAAGCCATACTTAAAGTAAATCCCACGCATCAATTTACAACCACTGAAATGGTAAAAGTGGTAACTGAAATAAAAAAGTTCTATGGCAAGCCGGGAGAAGTGTATCACTATAGCAATACAGGATATTCTATACTGGCAGAGATTATAAAAAGGGTTTATACATTAAGAGCCGGAACGCCAAAAACCTATGCAGATTATATGGAAGACTATGTAAAAGGACCATACACCCGCGTACCTCTTCCCAGGATCTTTTTTCCAACGCTTGCAACTGATATGAAAATGCCCAACCCGCATATTGTAAGCACCATTCTTGAAACAAGCGGACCTATACTATTTGATGCGGTAAATCCAAGCGCACAGCTAGGGGAAGGTCACGGCTACGGAACGATGGAAGAGCTACATAAATTTCTTCGAACTTTATCTAAAGGAGAAAATGTATTAAAACCTGCTACCGTTAAATTGATGCAAACGACTGTCAGCACCGCCAATCCTGAATACGGTCTTGGATCTTCGCATACCAAAGGTTTAGGGTATGGTCATAATGGCGCCAGGCTTGGGTCGCTAAATTTAATGTCGTACGATCCTGATTATGACGTGTCGGTACTTGTAATGATACCGCTGTACGACTTACGAAATGGGGTTAATTCATTCCTGCAATGCCTGGTTGCATTGCAGGATGCGGGTTATGCTGCAAGAGCGGCGTTAGGCTATCCGGGAAAACCTTAGTGGAATAATTAACGCAAAATGCGCAAAGAGGAAGCACATAGGAGGGCCGCAAAGAATTAACTTTGCGGCCCTTGTGCTGCCTCTTTGCGCATTTTGCGCTTAAAAAAACAGTAGGGATAATATTTCCAATGGCTTTACTTACCAATTTAAATCAACTATTTATTTGATCAGTAATGCTGTTTGTCAATTGATCAATAGAATGTTTCAGTAAATTATCTATTTTTATTAAAAACTCGCTACGGCAGTTGTTTCATAAAATTAATGATTGCCATGTAGGATTAATAAAACTTAAAATAAATCACCATTGGTACGTGGTTTCAACATAGCAGCAAAGATATTTTTAACTAACGCTCTTATGTTTGCATCTAACTGCAGAAGCAAATCCGCCGGGAAATGCTACCTCAAAGAATACTGTTCTATTGAAAAACATCACCTTAAAACCTGCAAAATGTGTAAGAATTGGTTACTGCCTTTTATAATAGTAACCGCGTTGATCTGTGGTAACAAAACACAAGCCCAGGTAAAAAATTTTAAAGCCCTCATTCTAGATAAACAAAGCGATGAACCTATTCCATTCGCTTCAGCTATTTTCAAAAAAAGTAAAATCGGGGTGTTATCAGATTCCGCAGGGACCATTTTTTTCAATTTAAAATCCGGTATGATAGACGACACATTGGAAATCACCAGTGTTGGCTACCAGCCTACGTTAATACCCTTTTCCCAAATGAAGGATTCCACGTCGATGACGCTCTACATTGAGGTATTACCTCCTCAACATGAAGTTTTTGTAAGAGTGAAATACAACCGGGCATTATTTTTCTGGCGAAAGATTATCGCCCATAAAGAAAAAAATGACCGGCACAATTATGATAATTATAGTTACGAAGTTTACAATAAGCTTGAAGCAGATCTCAATAATGTAAACAGGATAAAATTATCGAAGAATCCTGTTTTAAAAAAGCTGGATTTTGTTTTTGACTTCACAGATACATTAAGCGAGAAAGAACCGTTTCTACCCGTTTATATAACCGAGACCATTTCAGACTTCTTTTACCGAAAGGAGCCGTATTCCACCAGGGAAGTTCAAAAAGCCGTGAACGCCAGTGAGTTTAACAATGAGAGTCTCATCAAACAACTTGGCTCAACCTATCAAAACGTAAATGTTTACAGCAATTCCATTCCTGTGTTAGACAAAACTTTTATCAGTCCCTTCGCAAATAACGCGGATAATTTTTACAATTTTAAAATACTTGATACACAATATCTAAGCAACCAGAGACTGATACATTTTACCTTTGCTCCCAAACGAACAGGTGAGAATACATTTGATGGCGACAGTTGGATCAATGATGCAACTTATGCAGTGCAGAAAGTAACACTTCGTCCCTCGCTTGATGCAAATATCAACTTTGTAAAAGGGCTTACATTAATACAGGAATATAAACTGATAGACGACTCCACCTGGTTTCTATTTAAGGACAAGTTTGTTGTTGATTTTGCGCCAACAGGTGATAAAAGACTTGGACTTAAAGGGCGAAAAACTACGATTTTCAGAAATGTAATTACCAATAATAATTCTGTTCTGGAAGAGATCAAGAAAAATAAAACCAGTGAAGAAATCATATTGCTACCCAATTCTCAGAACCTGCCGGACTCTTTCTGGGTAAAAAATCGTTTTGAACCACTAAATAAAAACGAGCAAAATATTTACGTGTTGCTGGATACGCTTCAAAAGAACAGGGTTTTCAGGCGGTACAAGAACAACCTGGATTTTCTTACTTCCGGAACAAAATATATTGGCAACTTCATTATTGGGCCATGGTTTAACTGGATATCCGGCAATGCCTGGGAAGGAACAAGATTACGTTTCGATCTCGCTACCAACAAGCGTTTCAGCGAGCACTGGTATCTACATGCCTATCTTGCTTATGGTTTTAAAGACCAGCAGTTCAAGGGTAAAACTGAAATAAAATATCAGTTTAGCAGAAAGCCCTGGTCGTATGTTTCACTTTCGTACAAGAAAGATCTTGACAATGGACAGGTATATTACGACCAGTTGGGAAGTGATAATATTTTCGCGGCTTTCGCGCGCAAGCCAAATCTGCCTTTCAAGTATCAGCTGATTGAAGAGAAGAAGCTAGACATCTTTTCTGACACTTATAATAATTTTTCAGTTGGCTTTTCAGCATCTAGTAAGCAATACACACCACTTTTAAATCTTCCTGCCAAGGAACTATTTCCCTCCGGAGATGAAAAGGCGTTGAAAAGTTTTGAAACCGTACTTCGTTTACGGTACGCTTACCAGGAAAGATTCATCGACGGAAATTTTTACCGCAGCAGCTTAGGAAGTGATTTTCCGATAGTAGAAATAAAATATACGCACGGATGGAAAGGAATATTACAAAGTAATTACAAATACAACCGACTTGATTTTTCCGTGTCAGATTATCTTAAAATTCCGCCCTATGGCAAGTTTTATTATAACCTGTTTGCAGGAAAAGTATGGGGAACACTGCCTTACCCCTTTCTTGCACAACAGCCAGGTAACGACTGGTATTATCATAGCAAGTATTCATTTAACCTAATGAATCGTTTTGAATACCTTACTGACCGTTATGCTGGCTTCAACCTGGAACATAATATCGGTAGTGGCTTGTTCCGTTACATATCTTTCACCCGCAAACTTAAGCTGCGCCAGTTTTGGGAAGCCAAAGGTCTGTTAGGCGCACTGAATGAGGCTAATCGCGCAATGAATTTTGTAGGAAAATATCCTTTCCAACCGCTTGATAAGCAATTGTACCTGGAAGTTGGTACCGGGGTCGACAATATCCTGAAATTTTTTCGGGTTGATTTTGTCTGGCGTCTCTCACCCAGACCACTACCCGATTTAAGACGCGACAGGTTTGGAGTATTCTTCGGGTTCAGGGTGGGGTTATAATGATTCAAAAAGATTGAAAATTGACTAAATGGTTACTCGGCAGATATGATAGTGCGTAATTGGAACGTTGGTACCTGTAAACGAGGTCGCATTTTTTTCAATCAACTCTTTGATCTTGTGACCGTTAGTTCTCTGCAGTTTATCCATAGTTGCATCGAATAAAAGTAAAAAAACTTCCTGCATTGTTACGGATGACCATA
>JBBPYM010000205.1:0-19492 GCA_038199905.1 Chitinophagales bacterium
ATCGTAATAGATCGAATCATAAATTGTGGATATGAACGCTTGTTTCAGTCAATTTCTTATTTTATTTAATTCCAACAATCTGCCTTCATAAGGTTGTCAAGAGTCATCTCAAAACAATCATTCCTTTTCTGCCTTATTTGCTCGGCATTTTTTCGGTACCTTTAATATGTTGTCTATCAATCGGTTAGGCTTACCGAGAAGGTAAAACCTTGGAAACTCCCTTTTTGTTAGTTCTCTTGTTTGCGGGTGCGAATTGCAGGATAAAAGTCCAGGTAAAGACTTTACCGTTTCCCGGAAATTGCCGTTGTTCTTCGCTTTATCTTAATCATTGTCTATTCTTTGACTTTTATGCAAACAACTTATTAGTGCTTTTGTTTTGTGTAGTTACTTTCCGATACAAAAAGTAAGTTATCAGTGTTTATTGAGGTTGAGAGATTGGGCAACAAAGGGGCAACACGAGAAATTAAGCAAGAGAAGTAAAGAACAAAATGTTTACGAAGTTAGAAGATTGAAACTGTTTGGTATAAACCTCGCTGCTTTGCTGTCGCAAAGGTATTTATTTTTTGATAGCCTAGTAATGCATGGCAAAGTTATTTATTATAAGGCTTTGCATAGCCTTCATTAATCATGATCTCGTTTAAGCAACTGCCATCAGGTAGCAACACGTAAGCTAACGTCCTGCCATAAAAATCATAGCTGTGTAGTTTCTCCATAACTAAAGTTATTGAAGTACCTACCGGAGCTATTGAAGAAAGGTATTGCTTTGATGCCTGACCCAATTCTAAAAGCCATTGCCCAGGCAAATGCTTTTCCCTTTCATCTTGCTTTAGCTTTTTTTATCTTGTTACTTCCGGTGCATCAATGACAAGAAAGCGTATTTCTGTTTCATTTTTGCCGAACATATCAATCAAAAATAAGCCATCCCCATCAACCACTTTGGTGATTTTTAGGTGTGTTTTTATTATAGTCTGTCCGTATGCTTTTATTTGCACCTGTATACTTCGTTTATTATACTGTAAATCAAAGTATTGAAGTGTAAATTTGAGAAGAAAAATTTTATTTACAAACTATTTAGAACAGGTTCTAGTAAAATACTCCGGCACCATGGGCGGAGTAAGATATTTTAAAATAAAAGGTCTTTCCGGCGACTTTGCCGGCATGGTTGGTGGTCCTTCAGGTGATCAGATTTTAACTGCTTCTGAATTGGCGAGAAACCCGTGAAAACATGAATGAATTTGGTGGTTGTGCTACTGTTGGAAAATCTATTCGTGTAGGGTTAAGCCAAGTGATTAAGCAAATGAGTGATCCGCAAATGACTGGAAGGCTTACCGGAACTATCAAAAAATAAATTTGGAAGACCAGACTGAAGCAAGGGGTTATCGTGCTATTTTAATTTCCCAAAAAAAGCAATACTTGAAAGGCTTTGCCTTTGATAAAAATGTAAGCCTGGAAGGCGTGTTCACTGCTCCTTATACATTGAGCAACACTGTTGCCCATGATGCAGCTACTTTGACTGTACCGGCTTTCAATCCTGCAAACCTTATTAATGCTCCGGCAGGTTCTACTCACTTCCGTTTGCTCGTTGCTCTGGCTTGTGTGTCTGACTTCGCATATAATGAGCAAACAGGAACTTATGAGCCAATTGATACAGCTAACAAACAATGAGCTTTCAAATGTTGCTTATTCCGGCTATCTGGATTTGAGTGCTGCAATAGCTACTTCAACCGCTGTAACAGCTACTCTTCATGATACTCCTACTCTTACTGCTGATGCAAGGGTAATATTCTGCATCGGTATTGAGTTTTATCAGAAAATTAGGACCCAATTATTACCTGTTCAATTCAGGTAATCTTTTAAAAGTTGCGGATATTTTCTAAGCGTTAAATATTACGACCAATTACAGCTTTGCATTCTTGCAGGGCTTTTTTCAATAATTTATTTACCATAACATACTAAGCAGCATGCTTACGGAACTTATGTAGTTGCGGCGCTGGTGCCAGTAAAACAGGCACTGTGGTGGGACACCGGCGACCAGGTTAGTAAATGGGTCAGCATTCCTTACAATTAAGTGCGTACACAACCTTACAACGATACACACAATGTGCTGATAGCCGGTGGACAAGACCATAAAACCGGGCAGGCTAATGCGGAAGATATTTCGCAGGATGAACGATACAATAACATGGAAGAGTGGGCACGCTTGCGTTTTCCTATGATTACGGAAGTTGTTTACAAATGGTCGGGCCAGGTAATGGAACCTGTAGATAGTCTTGCTTGTATTGGACGTAATCCTGGCGATAATAATATCTACATCATTACCGGAGATTCAGGTAATGGAATGACCCACGGAACCATTGGCGGCATGCTAGTTTCTGACCTGATTATGGGTATTGATAACCCTTGGCGAAAGCTGTACGACCCTGCGCGAATAAACATAAAATCGACCGGTGATGTTTTGAAAGAAGCAGAAAACATGGCGGCTCAATATGCTGACTTTCTAAGGGCAGGCGACATCAAATCTGTAAAGGATCTATCGCCAAACGAAGGTGCCGTTTCAAATGTGGGATTGCATAAAGTAGCTGCTTACAGAAGCGCCGAAGGAACACTTAATGCTTATACTGCTATATGTCCACACCTCGGTTGTATGCTACAATGGAATGCTGATGAAACTTCTTTTGATTGTCCGTGTCACGGGTCTAGATTTACTAATGAAGGAGTTGTTATTAATGGACCTGCCCTTAGTGATTTAAAACGTTTCGAAATAAAGGAATAGTGATTAGTTATGTAACTTTGGATTTAGTTAAAAGGTAAACATCTGAATATTTAAAGAACCCGAACATTTCACTTGAAATAAATAAATATGCAACTGCCCAAATCAATAAAAACAAATTGGATTATATTCCTTTTAATCATCACTAGTATTTCAGGATGCGCCATTCCAAAACCAAGTTTCCCTGTTGGTCATTACCCCAAAGAAACGGCGAAGATACCCGACCCTGATGCAGCGGCAGTCTGGGTGCCCGCTGGTTATAAAGCGGAGGTATTTATGAAAGATCTTATCTGGCCATCCAGTATTGAATTTGATAAAAGCGGTAATATTTACGTGGCGGAAGCAGGTTATGTGTATGGCGACCCCTTCGCACCGGCACAAGTTTTACGAGTTACACCAGGCGGGCAAATAAGCTGTTATGCCAATGGTTTTAACGGACCCATCACCGATCTGCTTTGGTACAACGATAAATTATTTGTCTCGCACAAAGGAAAAATATCTATGGTTAATGGTGATGGTACAGTGCAGGACATCGTAACCGATCTGCCCAGCCACGGCGACCATTTTAATAGCGAGCTAACCGTAGGGCCGGATGGCAAAATGTATTTCGGACAGGGTACTGCTACTAATTCTGGAGTGGTGGGGCTGGACAACGCGTATCCCTATGTATGGCTTTTATTGCACCCTGATGTACATGACGTGCCTGCAAAGGATATGCGATTAAAAGGCGAAAGCTTTTTAACACCGCAGCCAAATAATGTTTTGTCTCGTCAGGGCAAGTTGCTCACGCTGGGCAGTAACGTAAGCTATGCAGTCACCAGTATTTTTAATAGAAATAAAAATAAGTCACTGCTTGTGCGGACAAGAGCATTTCAGCCTTTTGGCGAAAACGATCGAGACGTGAAAGGACAGGTGAAAGCAAGCGGCACAATTTTACGCATGAATGTCGATGGCACCGGACTTGAAGTGTATGCGTGGGGTCTGCGTAATCCTTATGGTGTTCAATGGAGCCCCGATGGTAAATTGTATGTTACAGATAATGCGTATGATGAAAGAGGAAGCCGGCCCATAGCTCATGCAAAAGACAATATTTTTCAAATAAAAAAGGGTGGCTGGTATGGCTTTCCCGATTACTCCAGTGGCATTCCTGTTACCGACAGACAATTCAGGCCTGAAAGAGGGCCAAAGCCAAAGTTCCTTATGGCAGAACACCCTGCTGTTGAGCAACCCTGGATGGTACGTCCTGAAAATGCGGCTGCTACTAAATTCGACTTCAGCACCAATGCTACTTTTGGTTTTAAAGGACAAATGTTTTTAGCGGAGTTTGGCTCCGGAACTCCGCTTACAGCGGAAGGCGATAATTTAAATGGTTATACGGTTGTGCGGATTGATCCTGCCACTAAAGAGGCGCACCCGTTTTTAAGCAATAAAAGCAAAGGCCCCGAAGGAAAAGAATATGTTTCCACTGCAGGGCCGCGGCATCCGGTAGAAGCGAAGTTTTCACCGGGAGGTGAAGTTCTTTATGTAGTGGATATTGGTGTGATAGGCTTTGAGTTGGCAGGGGCCGGACCCTTTCCCACACCTTCACCTGGCACCGGTGTGATATGGCGAATAACCAAAGAAGAAAATAAGCAAAGTCTTCCGGTTAACCTTTCTCCCATGCCACCAAAAACAGGTTTCAAATAATTTAACGGAAACAGAATGAAAGTGCTTAACATTTTTTTTATTATCCTGTTTGTTTGCTCCGCGGCATTACAGTATAACGATACCGATCCGTGGCTGTGGATGCCCCTTTATTTATATGGGGCCCTAATCTGTTTTTTAGCATTAAAAAAAACATACAGATCCATTTTCTATTTTATAGGCCTGGTAATTTATTCGGCTTATGCCATTTACCTGCTTACAGAAACGAATGGCGTAATAGCCTGGGTAAATAAATATGAAGCGGAAAGCCTGGTGCAGTCAATGAAAGCAACCAAACCATGGATTGAAGAAACAAGAGAATTTTTTGGTTTGGTTATTTTGATTCTCGCTTTAATTGTTAATATGGCCTGGTTGCACAGGGCGAAGAAGCCACTGAATAGACAGCCACTGGTAGAAAGCTAAGTCTGTTTAGCAACGTCTTATCACCAATTGAAAATTTCTTATTGTGAAACTTATACTTTCTTTTTTGTGTTTAATAGCCTTTCCGTTGCTTGCTGTCTCACAAAAAACATTCGATTTAAAAAGGAGCAATAGCAGATGATAATTTAAAGGGGGTAGCAGGAGCATCTGTGGTAATATTAAACAGCCGGTTCAGTACTGTCACAATCGATGATGGAACTTTCTTTTTCAAAGATGTGTATGCCGGAAGCTATATTTTAAACGTAAGCCGGATAGGATATGCCACCATCAACAGGCGCATAACGGTTGCCGCAGAAATGAACCATTTAAAAATAACTTTATCTACCGCCCATACACAACTAAGCGAGGTGATTGTTACTGCGCAAAAGAGGGAAGAACTGGTGCAACGGCTGCCGATAATCATTACAACACTTTCTTCCCAGGATATAGAGAATTATGATTTGCGGAACAGTAATGACCTAACGGCTATTGTTCCCGATTCATATACGGCTGATACGGGCGATAAGCGAAGCGTAACTTCCATCAGAGGTATTACAACCACCTCTTACGATCCTGCCGTAGCCGTTTATATTGACGGCGTAAATCAGTTTGGACTGGATACCTATATGGCTCAATTATTTGATGTAGAAAGAATTGAAGTGTTACGCGGACCACATGGCACTTTATACGGACGAAACGCAATGGGCGGCGTAATCAACTTCATTACGAAACGCCCCCGAAATGCTACGTCGGGTTTTGCTGAAGCAACCTTTGAGGGGTATGGACAAAAAAGGTTTACCGCCGGAGTGAGAGCCCCATTAATAAAAGATAAATTATTTTTTGGCGCAGCAGGTTTGTACGAAGCCCTGAATGGTTTTTATAAAAACGATTTTTTTAACTCTAACTACGATAAGCAGCACAATGTTTCCGGAAATTATTCCCTGAACTATTTGCCCGATCGGGCCTGGGCTTTATCATTCAATCTAAAACATGCCGCTAACCGGAATAATGGTTCTTTTCCTCGGGTGTTTGGTAAAGAGAAGCTTTGAAAAATCCTTACCGGTTAAACCAGAATGCCGTAACAACAATGGTGGATAACATATTGAACACTTCGGCCGCTATTAGTCATGCGGGACGAAATTTAATTTTAATTCCGTGACAGCTTACCAATCTAACTACCGGTTTTATAGAAAGCCGTTTGACGCCGATTTTTCGCCGCTTGATGCAATTACTATTATCAATAATTACGGTAAAAACTGGAACCACGTAAATGTAATTACCCAGAAACTAAAATTTTCTTCGTCCCGTGATATAACGCATCCGTTAAAATGGACTGCCGGCACTTACTTTTTTCATCAATACAGCCCCGTTAAGCAAACGGCGCGTTTTGGTGAAGAAGCCTTGCTGGCGGGGTTGCCTGACAAGAACTTTTCGCTTATAAGTACAACTATATCTAAAAGCACGGGGCTTGCGGTTTATGGGCAGGGGGCATACATGGTAAGTGGAAAGCTCAATATCATTGCCGGGCTTCGTTATGTTATTGAACGTAAAAAGCAAAGCGTGTTTGGAGAATATCAAAAAGACCCTGATACTAATCCGGCATTTGCTTTTCGAAAAAGGATTTGAAATCAACTATAATGCAGGTTATACAAAAGCCACTTATACTGCGCTTACTGTTTCACAAAACAGTACAACCGTCAATCTGCAAGGTAAAAGGCAAACATTTTCACCTGATGTTACTTCTATGCTCGCAATTCAGTATCACATTGATATAGGCAAGAAAAAGGATATGACGTATCCATCAGGAGCGAATGGAAGTATCTCGGAAAGTAATATTTCGATGTAGCCAATACCATAAAACAAGACCCATACAATCTGTTTAGCGCCCGGTTTGGTGTCGCATTAAAAAATATTTAACTTATTTTTTGGGGACAGAACATAACCAACAAAAAATATATTCAATATGGTTATGATTTCGGTGCTGTGCGTTTGGGTGCTCCTCTACTTTTTGGGGCAACGATAAGAGTAAAAAGATAGCGATGAGGATATTAATGCAACTATTTACTTTAATTGAACAGGCACCTTACTGACACTTTAAACGGTATTATCTTTCAAAAACAAAGCGATTAATTATGGATCAAAGAGAAACCTTTAACAACGCGGAACAGCTATTAACAATCGTTTCAACTATTCACCGGCAGAAGCTGTCATCGGCTTTTTTAATTGATAAAGGCGGGCTGGAAAGAATAGAAGGAATAATTACTGCGATTGAAGAACGCCAAAATATAAATAAGACCAAAATTATTGTTGCAGGTAAAAATGAAATTTTACTGGAGCAAATCATTGGCATAAACGGCATTTTCCGGTCTGATTATTCCGAATGCTAAACTGTGAGAATCATCAACTGTTTTAGCACCTGCACTTTTTGCCAATGTTTAACAAACAGAATGTTTCCATCTTATCAATTAATCCATCATTCCGATAGATGCTTACAGTATTGCAGTCAGGAGTTACGTACATATAGTTGTAAAAAACTACATTAAAAATAAAGCATGATGAGCAATGAGATCCCTATGAAAACGCACTGGCAAAAAGATGAACCGAACGTTTAACGAGAATTTGGATTATGCCCAGCTAATACAAACTCAACAGCAAGCATTTTATCTCCAAAGAAGCTATAAATCTTTACAATCATTATAGACCACACCTATCTTTAAAGGTGAAAACACCTAATTAAATTCATTAAAAAATCCCGACTACCAAGGCAATCGGGACTATTAAAAACTGTCAACTTATTGTAGGACTTTACAATTTAATGAAATGCCGGTCACCAGTTATCATCCACTTATTGAGATGGCACATGTTCAACCGTTACAGTTTTGCCATTAGACACTACTCTATATGTAAAGATATTTCCGTTCAATTCTACAATGTCTACAATTCGGGTATAGTTACGGGTTAGCGAATTAATGATTCGCTTACCTTCATCAACGGTAAGAGCCCAATAGCCACTATCTCCACGCGGAGTTCCGTCGAGGTTGAAGAATTCGTATGTTCCATTTTTATTATAGGTTGCAAGGCCCATAAATCCCTGGTTTGCTGCCGTTACATCGACCCCTACACTATCTCGAACAACTGTTGACTTCCAGCGAGTAGAACTTAATATTTCCGCTTTTGACATTTGTACAGTGTCATCCTTTGAACACGAGGTAATCAGGGAGGAAATTATTACAGCAAAAAGCACACAGAAAGCAGGCCTTTTGATAGTAGTTAAATAACTCTTACTCATAAATGTTTTTCATTTATCAGCAATTGTTGTGCCGGTCTTAATATTCTGCTTATTCCCATAAGTGTTATATAAACTTCATCCACTATTTCTAATTAAGATACCTCTCCATTTGATTTTAGAACAGTAACTCAATGTTCATTTGTTGTAGAGCGTAGCAATAATATGCTTTGAAATAGTAACAGCTCTGGGTAAATGGCGCACATCAGCTACCAACTCAATATTAATGACTGCATCATAGCAATAGATTGTTCTGTGCTCGGGGTTAAATGACCAATGGTCTATATAACATTTGAATGTGTTTTCATGTAACGCACAAAATAGGAAAACTGCTCTATTTTATACCAATGAAAGAAACTGGCTTTTTACATCAGCATTTAAAAACTTACCCGAAAAATGTGTAGTAACGGTGCGGCTGTTTGTATCCTGCACACCTCTTGAAGCCACGCAATGATGTACTGCGTCTATTACAATGGCTACATCATCTGTGCTTAAGGCTTCTTTTAAAGCATCGGCTATGTGCGTAGTAAGCCTTTCCTGCACCTGGGTCTCCTGGAATAATATTGAACCAGCCTGTTTATTTTAGATAAGCCAATTACTTTACCAGACGAAAAATATGCTACATGCGCCTTTCCTACTATTGGTACAAAATGATGCTCACAATAAGAGTATAGTGTTATGTTTTTTTTCAATCAGCATCTCACTATAATCACAATCATTGTTGAACAACGTTATATCAGGTTTATTGGCAGGGTCTAAACCGCTAAATACTCCCTTAACAAACATCTGCGCAACCCTGTCTGGTGTGCCTTTTAAACTTTCATCATTAAGTCAAGCCCTAATAATAACATGATTTGTTTAAAGTGATTACTGATAAACTTCATTTTAGTTTCATCATCAAAACTAAAGTCTCCTGACTGCAATAGTTTTTCAATTGAAATTGGAAAATGTTGGTTGCTTATCTCTTTCATTTCTAATCCATTTTTGTGATTAGAAACTGTACTACCATTCTTTATCATATATCTTTATTGCTTGTTTCTTTAATTGCGGACAATATGTTTGCCTACAACGTTTTTGAAATTGCTCTTTGACTATTAAATCAGAATGAACCTGGAGAGAAATTAGTTGTTCTTCAATAGCGTTCATCATAGGTTTGGGACCACATATATAGAACATTTGTTTTTGACCATCAATATATTTAGACAGAAATTCCCTTGAAATTCTACCGTGTGAGAGTAGTTTGGTATTATTTCATCTGACAGGATGTTAATGAAATTACCTCCTAATATTTTGCTGAAATACGCTTCAAGAATTATATCAGCTTTAGATTTATTAGCAAGAATGAGTTTGTTATTGCCAATTTGGTTTAGCTTTTCGAGTTGTTTAAATATAGAAATGAAGGGAGTTACTCCAGCACCACCTGCGATAAAGACGCCTTCATCCTTATATGTACTTGTTCCAAATACTTCATGTAAAATCAATTCATCATTTACTTTGGATTGTGAAAGCTGATTGGTAACACCATTATGTGAAGAATATATTTTATAGTGAACTCAAGATAATTATCATCGGGCAGCGAGGTGAAAGTAAATGGTCTTTTTAAAATTATCATCAGGCAGCGAGGTGAAAGTAAATGGTCTTTTTTCATCTTTCCAGCCTACTTTATTTACCGAAATTTCGGCAGCCTGCCCAGGTACAAAATTATAATGTGATGGCTTATCAGTTGTGAACTGCAAAACATCGTGTGTAATATTAAGTAATGATTTGATTTTAATAAGATGCTCTCCCATCTTTCATGCTCTATACCTTATTAGAGCACTGAAACTGAAAAAGGTTACAAAGCAAGAGTTATATGACAGGAAGATGGTCATTTATATTTATTCATATAGGGAATTGGTAAAGAATAAAATAACAGGCTATAAAAACCATAGATCATTCTTTGAATTATCCGGCAGGTCTGCACTCTCCATGTAAGGCGCTAGTTCAGCATGATTTCAGGATACTTATAATAACTGTTACCGGCAGGTTCTGTTGTGTCAAACTTTTAAAGTACATTCTGCTGAATTGATATACCTGGTTTATTAAGTCATTAATGGTTTGCTGATTATCTAACAGCTTCTCATTACTGCAAGTGATAGATAGCTTTATTGGAAAGGGAAACTCATAGCTCCAATTGAATGCGGTTTGCGGCTTCTTGCTTTCTCTTATCTATAACCTTTGCATAAACCTCTGTTGTTTTTAAATGCCTGTGCCCTAACATTTTTGAAACGGTATAAATATCTGTACCCAGATTGAACTGTAACGTAGCAGAGGTATGCCTTGCACAATGGAAAGTGATCGCTTCGTAATAACAGCTTTCATTACACATTCTCTTAGCTTCAAGTTATTCCAGGCACTGTACTTTAAATCTTCAAAAATCTCTTCGTCCGGTCTGCCTCTTTCACCTAATAAATCAAAAGCCTGTTTTGAGATTGGCAATGTTTCTGAACCTTTTCTTTTCTTCTGCCTGAACCTTATGTAATAATCATTTCCTGAACTTTGTATTTCTGACCAAAGCAGTTTCTTAACATCTGACCATCTTAAACCTGACAAGGCAGAAAATATAAATGCCTGTTTAAGTATAGGAAGTTCGCATTCTATTTTGGCAACTGCCTGCAATTCTTCAAAGGTTAAAAACTCCCTGCTTGTATATCCGGCTTTATATAATCGACCTGGTTAGCCGGGTTTGTTTGAATGATACCAGCTTTGACTGCTTCCTTCAAAGATGCGGGTACTTTGCTGTAGCATGAAGATTGAGAGTTTTGTAAAAGATGCCTTTTATTTTTAGTTCTGGCTGTATTCTTTAAAGTAATATCGAACTTCGCGAACTCTTGTAAATGCTTTGATGTGCTGCTCCATTTGCCCAAATTGCCTTCACTTTCCCTTCTCTTTTCTGTGAGCATTTCAAAGTATATAATGAAACTGCCTTTTACTTTTTCGGTATCTCTGAAACCAAATTCTTCATTGCTGATTTGAACATGCCGCTTAGATTTGATCGCTTCGACTAAAGCCAAAGTATCATCATTGTGTTTTTTACGCTCTTTAGTTAGCTTGCCCTTTTTCGGTGGTGGAAACAGGTACATTTTCAAATACTCATACTTGCGTCTTCCATCTTCGTAGTAGTCCAGGTAAAGGCTAATCTTATCGCCTTTCTAACGTTGTCTAAGCGTTACGTTCATACGACTGAAGTATTAAAAAGGTTATCAATTGCGACCTGTGAAATGATTGTGCGGCTTCCTAACTTTCCTGTTTTCAATTGCCCTTTATCAATCAGCCGGTAGATGGTCCATCTACTTGCACCCAAAAGCTGGCAGGTTTCATCAATGCTTAGGAAATCCTTTTGAACTACAACCGGATTGAATGATGCGGCAACTTTTTGCTTGTCTTCCTGGATAGCTGTTTCAATCTTTGCTGATCTCTGACGTTGCTTGTATGCTCTCTTTGCACAGTTATCGGAACAAAACTGTGTAACAGTTGTCTTTGCAGGAAAGGGATTACCGCAGAAGTTGCATGTTTTTTCTAAACGAATGTTGCTACTCATTTTTGTTGCCTTGTGTAGCTGATTGTTGCAGTGTGTAGCAGGATGTAGCATCTTTTCTCCTTTCATCCTCATTTGTTGCTGGGCAATAAACTTTACAACATTGGGCAACAATCGGGCAACTTAGTTAAGCTAAAAAGAGCGATTTGGCAACAATTAAAAGAAAGGTTTATTCACATTAAGTGCTGAAAGACAACGGTAAAATAAATAAAAGAAGGGGTAGTTACTTTCCAATACAAAACTTACTAAAAATAAAATCCAGTTGATCCTCATGGGTAATCTCGCCGGTTATCTCACCTAAAAAATGCAGGCAGCGGCGGATATCGAGCGCCACCAGGTCGCTCGCAATACCAGTATCAAGGCCCTGTTGCACGTCAAGCAACGAGCGGTTCATTTCTTGTAACGCATAGTAATGGCGCGAGTTGGTAATTATAACATCTTCAGTTTGCACCTGTCCTTCCAGTACCATATCCACCAACCGGTTTTTCAACTCATCGATACCCTGATCTATTTTAGCTGAAATGAAAAGAGTGCCAGGAATGTTGAAAACTTGCGCGGCTACTTCGTTACCAGGAAGATCGGACTTGTTGCCAGCGAGCAGAAACTTACGGCCGTCTTCTTCCAAGTTGGACGCAATGGTGCGAAGCTCTCCAGGTTGCATTTCATTTACATCGAAAAGATAAAGAACGATATCTGATTGTTCAATCTTTTCGAAGCTTTTTTGAATGCCCATACTTTCAATGCTGCCGCTGGTATGTTCGCGGATACCGGCTGTGTCTACGAGTCTGAATAATAAACCTGCGATATTAATAACTTCTTCAATGGTGTCTCTTGTTGTTCCTGGAATTTCGCTTACTATTGCCCTGTTTTCATTTAATAAGGTATTTAGTAAAGTAGATTTTCCTGCATTTGGTTTACCCACGATCGCTACCTGTACACCATTCTTGATCACGTTGCCGAGCTTAAAGGAGTTTAAAAGACCGGCAACTTTTTGCCCGGCATCCGATACCAGTTTGTGTAGTTGGGAACGATCAGCAAACTCCACGTCTTCCTGCGAGAAATCCAGTTCCAGCTCTATCAAAGCAGAAAACTTTATGAGTTGCTCCCGGAGATCTTTTAATACCTGTGAAAAGCCGCCACGGATATTGTGCAATGCACTTTTATGCGAAGCGTCTGTGTTACTGGAAATGAGATCGGCAACCGCTTCAGCCTGCGTAAGATCGAGCTTACCATGCAGGAAAGCCCGTTGTGTAAATTCACCCGGCTTGGCAACCCTTGCTCCGTTGGTAATGCAGGCCTGAACAACCTGCTGGTGAATATATGGCGATCCATGACAGGATATCTCCACCACATCTTCGCCGGTGTAAGATCGTGGACCGTTGAACAGCGCTATCACAACTTCATCAATAACGTTACCAGACTTTTTTAACAATCCTACATGCAGCGTATGCGATTTCTGATTAAGAAGATCTTTGGAAGGGAATAAAAGGTCCGCAACCCGGAAAGCTTCGCTGCCACTTAACCTTATTACACCAATAGCACCGATTCCTGGAGGGGTAGCAAGCGCAACAATGGTATCATCCCAACCAGAAAGTTTGTTCATCATACCGTTCTTTTCTCAAAAATAACCCAAAAGTTGTGGGCAAAAAAAATCCCCTCCGTTTGGGAGGGGATAATGTATTAATTTCCACTTAAATTATTCAGATTCTAACTTGAAGGTAATAGGCTGCTTCTTGTAAGATTTTACCTTACGACCGTTCTGAACGGCCGCTTCCCATTTACCACTCTTTCTAATAACCCGAATTGCTTCCTCACGTAAGCCACCATTCGTAGGGCCACTTACCGCCTCCACATCACTTACATTACCATCTTTGTCCACGATAAACTGAACTACAATAGTACCCTGTATTTCATTTTCCTGGGCTTCCTGCGGATACCTGAAAGTTTTGTTCAGATAACGCTGCCAGGCGCCTGGACCACCTGGATAAGAAGACTCAATTTCCACTTTGGTAAAGATCTCATCATAATTTGTAAGATCCTTTTTGGGAGCTTCAATTACTCCCTTACCAGCATCGCTCACAGGAGGAGCGGTGATGCCTTCATCTTTCAAACCTTCCTGGTTGATTGTACCAATCTTGGTATCTTCCAGTTTTTCAACTTCTGGTGGTTTTTCATCTTCCTTTACTTCCTCATCTTTTACGATTTTCGGAGGAGTAAATTTGGTGATTTCTACCTTTGGAGGTTCTGGTTTTGGTGGCGGTGGCGGTGGTGGTGGTTCTGGCTTCTTTTCTTCCTGTTTAATTTCTTCAAGCTGAACATCCTGAACAATTACGTCATTTTTCGTCTCGTCCGACATTTTGTTAGCAAGCATATAACCCACGAACATAAATATTATCAGGAGCAAGGTCGCTAGTATGGCGCCGATCATCCGTTTATTATAAGTTTTTCGCAGTTCGTAAGCGCCATAATCCTTGTTTCGGCCTTCGAAAATGATATCCAGGATATCGGCGCTTAGTATTTTATTGACTTCCATTATAAGACTTTTTATAAAGATTCGTTTTCCTCCTATTTCCACACAGACCCAAACATTATTTATTACCAGCCTCTGTGGCTGCAATAAGTTGGTTCTCTATATCAAAAATGTCAACCATTGCATATCGTTTAACATCATTGATAGTCATTTCGTCGAGTGCATCAACAACATTTTTATATGTTGATTCAGGATTAGGTTTAATTATAACCATGAAATCATCAGGCGGAGTAGACGTCTTTTTGTTGATTATAATTTCCCGGATTTCTTTGAAAGATGCACTTTTAAAGTTTGCTCCGTCGGGGCTTATCTCACCTTCGTAATAATAGACCCTATCGTTCTTTCCCAATAGAACAGTCAAAGCACCTGAAGCTTTCGTTTTGTTTTGTTCTTCAGGATTGTCTGTGTCCTGTGGAAGAAAGAGCTGCATGGCCGTAGGCTGGCTCATTGTTGTGGTAAAGATAAAAAAGGTGATCAACAGAAATCCAAGATCAACAATTGGTGTAAGATCCACCCTGGTAGACTGCTTTTTACTCTTTTTTACACCCGGACCCTTTTTATGACCCCCGCCCCCGCCAGTATTAATTTCTGCCATGGCTCAAATTTTTATGATTAAAAATACAATTGTTATTCAGTCGCTTCCGCCTGACCTGCTAAATTTTTCCTGTACAATTCTGTTCCTGGAGGTACATTCTCTGGGTTAGTGATCATCTTAAACTTCATTTCCTTGTTGGTCTTGAAGGCTTTGATAACACCCTGGAAAGAAGGATACTTTGATGTATTATCTCCTTTAACCAGCCAGTTTACTTTTGTTCCCTGGAATGCAGTCTGAGCAGCTCTCATCCAGTCAATTAACTGGTTGTTCAGCGTATCCAAAACCGGGATGCCTTCCTGCTTTAGTTCTGCAACCTGGTCGGTACTTAGTTGCAAATAAGATTTCAACTTATTGAAAGGCACACCGACATATGAGGCAGTACGCTTGAACGCGTTAATTTCTGCCGGAGTAAGATTGAGACTTTTAGACTTATTTATCTCCTCGATGATCACCTGTTTTTCCTTTATATTTTCATCAGATATGGAAAAATAGACCTTACCATCCTTATCTATTGTGATTAACACCGCGTCTGTCTGCGGCGCAACCTTATTTGCCACTGAATTCGGGGTAACCACGGTCAGTGCTTCAGAAGGTTTGAACTTGGTGGTCAAGATAAAAAAGGCTAGTAAAAGAAAAGCAACATCACACATCGCGGTCATGTCTACTGTAGTACTTTTCCGAGGTACTTTTACTTTTGGCATAATTTAATTATTTCAGTTTGTATCTAAGATGCAGTGATGGCTAATATCCATAACCGTCCCACCCTTCAGAGGGTTATTTGTATAAAGATGCAAAACTCTGCGTAAGCGTAAAACCACTTTCATCGATTCCGTAAGTGATAGCATCAATTCTTGTAGTAAACACGTTATACATAATGATCGCGACAGCAGATGTTCCGATACCAAGTGCAGTATTGTACAATGCTTCCGAGATACCCCTTGATAGTTCTCTTGCAGCATCACCACCACCTTCTTCACCTAACGCAGCGAATGAAGTAATCATACCGATAACAGTTCCGAGCAAACCAATCAAGGTTGCAACTGAAGCCATTGTAGATAGAAACACGAGGTTCTTTTCCAACATAGGGAGTTCCAGGGCCGTCGCTTCTTCTACTTCTTTCTGGATAGAAGAAACTTTCTGTTCTGAATCAAGTTCGCTGTTCGTAACCATTTCCTTGTATTTGCGAAGACCAGCTTTCATTACATTCCCTACAGAACCTTTCTGTTTGTCGCATTCGCCAAGGGCTGCATCAATGTTCTTGTTTGCCAGGTGATACTGAACTTTGCGGATAAATTCTGCAATGTTTCCTTTACCTGTTGCTCTACTGATAGTTAATAAACGCTCAATAGTAAATACTAACACAATAAGAAATGAGCCGATTAAAACAGGCACAATAATTCCACCTTCGTACATTTTTGGCCAACTACCTTTAGGTCCCTCATGTTTAGGCCAGAATCCACCATTTAAATCAGGATTGGTAAAGTTGCTGTCTGCACCCAGGCCAAATCTCCAGATAATAAATCCAAGTATTACGCATCCAACAGGTGCAATCCACGCTATAATATTAGTGGATTTTTTTGGTTGTACGGAAGTGGAGCCACTACTCTTAACATTTGCAATTGGTTTTGTTTCAGCCATGATAGTTTTTTTTAGTGTTTAAACAATTTAAAAATAATAGTGTAGATGCTTTTGCTCACACAATTCTAAGGAAAATTTTTTTCAAAAAATCAAATGGATTAAATTAAATTTTATTGATGTAGTAAAGACAGTCATTCTTTGACTAATTGTGTCACTACGCAATTACCGTTCCATCCATTTGAATCTTAGCAGATGGGCTGTTAAGATAAAAGGTTTTTTTCACGAATTCAATTTCCTTACAAATTATATTTCTGAAAGGTTCAAAATATGCCTTCTGGTCTTGGTTGCGTTCAATATTTTATGAAATAAATCTTTGATGATGTTCGACTATATCTATACAACATCAACCGTTGCTCTGGTGAGCTTATTCATTTTTAGCATGATGTCAGCCTGCTAAGTCACGGCGGAAGCTGCCTGCGAGAGATCCCATCTTACCCCTTAATTCAAATATAACTTTCTCTTCAAGAATGTTTATTTCCGGGCCATAGGGACTAAAAGCTTACAAAACTGTATCACCAGCAAGGCAATCAGCAGCTCTGGCCTGCTTAAAGTGCATAAGGTTGATGAAAAGCGGTATTTGGAAAATGGTGGCTCAGTTTTAAATTTTGACATTCTGGTGGGTAAACCTTGGTTAAAGGCAGCAGCAGGAATGCGCAATCAACTTTTTGGTTATGCGGGAGATCAGATCGGCAATAATGTAACAAGATTTAAAATGGGTGCCAACAACCACCTTTTTTCGAACGTATCTCTTTGCACGAGATGTCGAGTGACTCGTGGTTAAGTATTCATACTCTTATTAATTTCTCCACTACTTCATGCAAGTGATAATGAGCCCTCGTAAGTTTCTTTAAGATGGAGGCTGTGATTTTTGCTGTTAGAAAACACAGGGTTTCGTTCAGAATGGAAACCACATCGAACTGACTGATACCAATCGAGGGGGGAAAAGCTGTACCCCAAGATAACATCAGTAAACCTAATGAAACAAAGAACCCTTGAAACTTACCGGATAATAATTATTTTTATTCGTAGCGTAAGGCTTCAATTGGATTGAGCCTGGAAGCTTTCATGGCTGGGTAAATACCAGCTAGCAAGCCTACCAGTGAACAAATCACTATTCCGAAACCCACCCATAACCAAGGAACTACAAAACCGGTATTCATAAGCAAACTCACAGAATTGCCCAGCAAAATACCTACCAGGATGCCAAAACCGGCACCAAGCAGACTGATCATAATCGACTCGAATAAAAATTGTTGGCGAACGCTTGATTGTTTGCCACCGATGGCTTTTATCAGTCCAATTTCTTTCGTTCTTTCTGTTACTGCAACAAGCATAATGTTCATCAGGGCGATAGCCGCTCCCATCAACGTAATAAAGCCGATGACAATAGCAGAGACTGTTAACCAGCTTAGCTGGCGGAGTAGTAATTCCACAAAACTGTCGCTTTTGTCTATAATAA
Organism: Chitinophagales bacterium; assembly: GCA_038199905.1. Classification (GTDB taxonomy): domain Bacteria; phylum Bacteroidota; class Bacteroidia; order Chitinophagales; family Chitinophagaceae; genus JADCRZ01. Next base: position 17,959 of record JBBPYM010000205.1, read on the forward strand.
AGTTGTCTTCTTCCGTGGTGTTAACTTTGCGAATGGACCTGAATACGCCCTCACTTTCACCAATGGCAGTTTCAAGCAAATTCACATCCGGAACTTTGATGCCTATGGAAAAAGATGCATTCGAATTGTTATTGAAAAAGCGCCGTACCGTATTGTAAGAGGTCACAACCATGTTATCGCGGCTTCTTCCTAACGTTGAACCTTTGGCATCCAGCGTTCCTATCACCCTGAATAAAATATTATTAATACGCACAACCTGGTCAACAATGCTTTGCGGATTGGTACCAAATAACTTTACAGCCACGTCCTTTCCAAGTAAGCAAACATTACGTCCGCTTTGAACATCCAACGAATTAAGGTTTCGTCCTAGCTCCACATTGTATGCATTCATTTCAAGATAGTTTTCATCCCCTCCTGTGATATAAACATTGGGATTGGTCTTTTTTCCTCCTGCAGAAACGATGGCGTTGTTGGTTCCATTTATGGAAATGCTCACCAGTGAAGGAAAGTTAAAGGCTGACTTAAAACTTTCAGCCTCATATTTGGAGATGGGTTTGTCTGAATTTGACTTTTTCGCTTTCCTCCTTCCCCTGGATTGCCGCTGAACGCCGCTATTGAAACGAACCTGCCAGGCGGGCTTATAGCGAATGCTGAAGCCATTGGCGCCCATTGCGGAAAAACTCTCGGTAAATTTCTGCGTCATCGCCTCGATAGCTGTGCGGATGCCTATCAAGGCAGCGATTCCGAGTGCGATGATGGCAACAGTAAGTCCTGTGCGTAATTTATTACCCCGTATGGTGCGGTAAGACAATGCAAAAGTATCTAGCATTTTCATGTCTTAAAGTTATGGATTCTTTTTGGATAGCTATCAGCTATCAGCTATCAGCTATCAGCTATCAGCTATCAGCTATCAGCTATCAGCTATCAGCTATCAGCTATCGCGCTTGCAGCGCACTTGCATTGATAGGTTGTTAACTTACTCTTCGAGGATGGTATATGGCTGCAGGAAATGTGTAAAACGGCGGCTGATAGCTGACAGCTGATAGCCCTTAAAAATACAATTTTGTAAACAACCATTGCGGGTATACGCCAAGGAAAATAATGGCTGCTGCAACGAAGATCAATCCCCATTTAAAGGCTGGCGTCACAGGTATAGACTGTTGGTCGCTGCCTTCTTTAAAATACATTGCCTGGATGACCCTGAAATAATAGTAAACGCTCACTGCAGCACAAAGGATCGCAAATATTACCAGCCACATGTAGGTTCCGCTTTTAACTGCAGAAGCAAGCATATAAAATTTGGCGGTAAAACCGGCGGTCAAAGGTATGCCTGCCAGCGAAAGCAAAAAGATGGTATTAGTGGCAGCAAGCAGGGGATGATGCCTGGCAAGACCATTAAACCCCTCGAATGAATAATCTTTCATTCGCATAACTATGGCAAAAATACCAATCGTTGCAAGACTGTAGGCTGCACTATATAACAAGATACCCTCTTTGGCAAAACCATTATAACTAAATAAGGCAAAGAACATAA
>JBBPYM010000206.1:0-2928 GCA_038199905.1 Chitinophagales bacterium
TAAATGACTCAATTGCGTAAAAGTGAATATCAGTTTTTATCAAGTGTGCCAGGAAGTTCGATTGTATAAAAGAAGATTAAATTGTATTAAAACTAAAAAACTTACTTGAAAGAAATATTCATTGTTTATAAATATTTAAGCGAGTATGTTATTCAATATGCACTGTATTAACAATCATTAATTATGCCATACCTCAGATCCCCAAAATCCACTCTCGCATCCCGACCTGGCTTGATTAGAACGGATGGCTTCTTTTCCCACGCCTGTTGACGGTAGAGCCTAATGGTGCAGCTGTAATTATCATACCAAAGAAAAACCCTGATACAAAACAGACAGGAGAATGAGGTAGTCATGCCCAATGAACGCCTGGCAACACTCTGCATACTGGTTGGTGTTTCAAGACAACGATCTATAAAGCGACTCTTCGTATACGGAAAGTTTTCAGTAATATCTTTTTTAGACTATGTAATTGTTATCAGCGAAGGGTATCACGGCTTTGGTGATATGTGACTCATGCGGTTATATTTAATCGCTATTTATCATACTTCTCTATCCACGAGAAGTGCTTTTGATAAATAGACTGCTTATTATTCTGTACAAAAATCAGGAAAGCTTTTGCTACGTCAGACATTTTCTTTTGCTTCAACCATATCAACCTCCAGTTTTCTGTTAATGGCAAACCCTTTACCGAAATAATTTTTATATCCTTTTGTTTCAATTCATTTTTAATACTTAAAATTGATTGAATTGAAAACCCAAGGTCCGCCATCACAGCTTGTTTTACTGCCTCACTTGAAGTAAGTTCTAGTTTTACATGCGGAACGATATTGGCTTTCTGAAAATAACGCTGCATGGTAACCCTGGTACCTGAACCTTCTTCCCGGTAAATAAGTGGTATACTATCAAATACAGCTTTGCTCGATTGCTGTGTAATTTTAATTTCCGTATCAACAGCACATGTTAAAAAAAGTTTATTGGGTACTAAAATTTCCTGCTCTATATCCAGTGTTTCCGGCAGAACGGATACGAGGGAAAAATCAACTTCATTCTGCTCCAGGCTTTTGACAACTTTTGTTTTATTGGTTACATCCATCAATAAATCAATATTGGGATTGGCCTTTAAAAAATCTCTTAAATAATAGGGCATTACATACTTGCCGGTAGATACCACAGATAGTTTAAGTCTTCCTGAAAGTATACCTTTAAAACTTTGAGTCTGGTAGTTAATAGAGGCTACTTCTTTCATTATCCTGTCTGCAATCTGGTAAAGCTCCTTACCGAAATCGGTAACATACAACTTCCTTCCTACCACTTCAGTTAATGCAATATCAAACTGGTTCTGTAAGTTTTTGATTTGTATCGATACAGCCGGCTGTGTCATGTGCAATTCTTCAGATGCTTTGGTAATGCTTTGGTTTTGTACCACTATCATAAAAACCTTCAGTTGTTGCAGCGTAAAGTTCATAAAATATATTTATGGTTTATATAATAAAGATATATGAAAGTATATGAACAAAGCGTTGCAATTTTGCTTTATAAAATTATTCATCAATGACAAAAATTACAGTTGCAAAAGGAGATGGCATAGGCCCTGAAATTATGAATGCTACCTTAAACATAATTCTTGCAGCAGGTGCTGCAATTGAGGTGGAAGAGATTGAAGTGGGAGAGAAAGTTTACCTGGCAGGCAACCTTGCCGGTATCGCCAAAGAATCCTGGGATATTATCCGCAGGAATAAAGTTTTTCTGAAAGCACCGATTACTACACCGCAGGGCGGCGGCTACAAGAGTCTGAACGTAACAACGCGTAAATTTTTAGGATTGTATTCTAATGTTCGTCCATGCATGAGCCTTCACCCATTTGTAAAAACGAAACATCCAGAGATGGACATTGTAATTATCAGGGAAAATGAAGAAGACCTGTATGCAGGAATAGAGCACCAGCAAACAGATGAAGTGGTGCAGTGTTTAAAATTGATAAGTCGCCCAGGCTGCGAAAAAATCGTAAGGTATGCCTTTGAATACGCAAAACAGTATGGCCGTAAAAAAGTAACCTGCTTTACCAAGGATAATATCATGAAACAAACAGACGGCCTGTTTCACCAGGTGTTTGATGAGATAGCAAATGAATATCCGGAAATAGTAAATGAACATTGGATAATCGATATCGGCGCAGCGAAAATGGCTGACACGCCTGAAATTTTTGATGTGATTGTGATGCCGAATTTATATGGCGATGTATTATCTGACGTGGCAGCACAAATTACCGGGTCTGTGGGTTTAGCGGGCTCTGCTAATATTGGTGAGCAATGCGCCATGTTTGAAGCAATACATGGGTCCGCACCAAGAGTGGCAGGACAAAACAGGGCAAACCCTTCCGGTCTCTTACAAGGTGCTGTAATGATGCTAAATCATATAGGCCAGGGAACAATTGCAGAAAAAGTACAAAATGCCTGGCTTAAAACCCTGGAGGATGGCATACATACTTATGATATTTACAAGGAAGGAACCAGTAAACAGAAAGTGGGTACCAAAGAATTTGCTGAAACGGTGATTAGCAATCTTGGGCAAAAGCCTGCAATTTTAAAATCAGTTCGGTTTGATAAAAATGCAGCTTTGATACTTCCTGTATATCAAAGAAAAGAATCAAAAAACAAAGAACTGGCTGGTGTTGATGTTTTTGTAGACTGGAAAGGAAGCAACCCGGATGAGCTGGCAGGCATTCTCCAGGAGTTAGACAATGAAAATGCAGGACTCACGATGATTACCAACCGGGGTATTAAAGTTTGGCCGGAGGGTTTTGATGAAACCTTCTGCACCGACCACTGGCGGTGCCGTTTTAAACCAGTGAATAAAAATAGTTTCCATAAAAACCATATCGTAGAATTATTGAACAGGGCAATAGAAAAAAATATTGACACTATCAAA
>JBBPYM010000207.1:0-3935 GCA_038199905.1 Chitinophagales bacterium
ACATTGAAAATCCATAACTAATAACACCGGCTACCGAAGTTTCATTCAACAAAGGCTTAAATCGAACCTTTGCGCAAAGTAAAAGGCTAAGCGTTGGCAGAGTTGTCTGGCGCAAAGCTTCGTTTAAGCCCTATATGTTGGCTGTAGTGCTGCAAACGGAAACTTAGAATTTTATCGAGATCTCCAACTGTCCACCGAGGCCTTCTGATATAATTCGTTGGAGTGTCGAAAAGCGAACGTTTTTCAAATCTTTTTCAAGCTTTGAGATATATGATTTGTTTGTCCCGGAAAGTTCGGCAACCTGTTCTTGGGTCATGCCTTTTTCCTGGCGAGCTTGTTGAATAAGAACACCGAGTTTAAATGCCTCGTAACCTGTTTCAAACTTTTCGCGTTTTTTTGAGCCTCTAACTCCAACTTCTTCGTCTACAAAGTTCTTAAGACTTGTTGGATTTGTTTTCTTCATAGTACTCTTTTTTAATTTGTTCGGCTTTTGCATTTCTTTATACGGTGTCTTTTGTGTATTCTTTTAAAACCCATGTCCCACCACAACAATATTGCTATTGTCAAAGAAGCAGAAAATTCTAAAAATATTACTGCCAGATTGAACCCTTATTTCATAAAGTCCATCGGTGTTTTCAAGATGTTTAAAATATACACCAGGTATACGGTCAATTTCTTCGATAACTTTGAGCGTCAAAAGAATTCTGTTTTGAACTTTTGCGGTCTGTCGGGAATAGAATTCTTTAAAGTAGTCTTTATAAAAGAAAAGGGCTCTTTTTTGTGTCACTTTTCAAAGATAGTGAAAAGTAGTCTCATTGGACAACTATAAATTAAGGAATGTGAATCATAGCATTACAGCAAACACAACACCTTCGAGGGCGAAGACAACAAAGAACAAAATACCCAGTCGTATCGCCCATACATAGGACATCGGCAAGATCCAATCTCTTTTTTTAAAAAACAAAAAGCCTATATACGCCGTTCAAAGGGTGAGCACCGTGATTGCAATTCCCATCAGGCTAAATAAACTGCTGTACAAAGGCGTTGTGATGTTAAAGTGCGAGAGTCTCCCGTTTGCTGCTTGCCAGGTGATCACGAAAATTTCAAAGCTGAACACGATCACCGCCATTACATTATAAGCGCGTACTTTGCCAGGTTTTTCCAGGTAAAACATCAGCCATCCCATCGTCCATACAAATAGCCAGATGGAAAGAAAAAACTTCGTTAGCTTTATAAATGCATTGTGCATGGTGTTAATTTTATAAGTTAATAATTTCTGTTTCCAAGAGTCTGGAATACTCTGCTTCACAATTATTTATTGACCGAGGCCATGCAGCACGGTAACGAAGGTGATTTTAATCCCGATTATTCAGGGCTCGACTTCTACAAAGCCTGAGCCTACAGCACTAATTTAATTAAATAATAATTATTTTAGCGCCATGCTATCTGTAAGTGAGTTGTACATCTATCCTATAAAATCGTTAAGCGGCATAGCTTTGAACTCCGCTACGATAACGTCCCGGGGATTCAAGTACGACAGGCGTCTGATGCTGGTAGATGCTAACAACCAATGCCTTACTCAACGTGATCTTCCCGAAATGGCCATGCTGCAACCGGCTATAGAAGATGACGGCTTTTCAATTGTACACAAACAAGTTCCCTCCAGGTCAATCTTCATACCTCATCAGCCGGCTGGCAATCTGCGGGCAGATGTAACTATCTGGGATGATATATGCACGGGGCAAGTATACGACCCGTATATAAACGATTGGTTTACTGAAGTACTGAATACCTCATGCAGGCTGATTTATATGCCAGACACTACTGAACGGGAGGTTGATAAAATGTATGCACAAAATAGAGAGGTAACTTCTTTTGCAGATGAATATCCCGTGCTTATAATTGGGCAGGCATCGCTTGATGATCTGAACGGCCGCCTTGAAATACCGGTGCCTATCAATCGTTTCAGGCCAAACATCGTTTTTACAGGAGGTGCTCCTTTCCTGGAAGATGAAATGAATGAATTTTTAATTGGCGACATTACTTTCAATGCAGTTAAGCCCTGCAAACGATGTGTAATAATTACCATCAACCAGAATACAAAAGAAAAATCAAAAGAACCATCTAAGACCCTGGCGACCTATCGCTTTCATGATAAAGGTATTTGCTTTGGCCAGAACCTGTTGCACCGAGGAGATGGGGAGATACAGATGGGAGATGAAATTGAAATAAAATCTTATCAGCCCCCAATTAATTGTAATAATAAATCCTGACTTGGCACTTCGCGCTCCTCCGCGCTTCATCTTCGGTTATTCTCCTCTCACAGCCACCGCTTACGCTTAAACCAAAAATATATCGTCACTACGATAACAAGCATCAGCAGCATCACCCCCGGGTATCCCATCTTCCAGGAAAGTTCAGGCATATACTTGAAATTCATTCCGTAGATTCCCACTACGAAAGTAAGCGGCATAAAAAACACGGAAAATATAGTAAGTACACGAATTGTTTCGTTTGTACGCTGGGAAGAAATATTAAAATAGATATTGAGCAGGTGATTAGTATTTTCCGATAAGCTATCGAAAATCGTTTGTTGTTTCACATACAGGTCGCGCACATCTCTACTGAAAGCATTGGTTGTAGCAGCAGTATCCAATTTGTCTACTATTTCAAAACTAAGGACCAGTATCCGCCTTATGACATCGACCTTTCTCTTTACGAAATACAAACCTTTAAGCACCGGCTTGTTACGGTTCTTCAAAAAAACTTTTTCCTCATAATGATCGATCGAAGCCGTCAGCTTTTTGGCGGGAACATCGAAGGTTGCTAGCCCCGCTTTTACAATTTCAAGTAATACGTGCTTAGGGTGCTCGCAAATACCTGTCTCAACACTTTCCTGGCTAATGCGTTGAAGTTCGGGCCATGGATTCCGATGGATGGAGATAATAAAAGACTCAGACATAAACACAGCCAGTTTATTGGTCAATTCACTCACTGTATCAGCCTCCATATCATTAGACTCATCATAGGTACGTAAGATCAGGAAAACATAATCTTTGAGATGTTCATATTTTGGCAGGTGGTCAGACTGGAGCGCGTCATTCACCAGGGCTTCGTGCAACCCGTAACGCTCAGCAAGTTCATGAACCTCCGCTTCGTCCGGTGCCTCCAGGTCGATCCAGTCGTAGGTGTGTGCTTGTTTGGAAGAAAGCTGTTTTAGCATTTGCTAAATTAAAGCAAATTAGTTTTAAGTATCGTTAACGATCGGCAAATCATAAAGTGGCAAAATGCACCTGCTAACAGTACTTTGTGGCCAAGTCAACCTTATCAACATCTATCTCGAGACCGGCATCCATCCAGACACTTAAAACGGCAGTACACATAAATTGTATTGGCATACTATTGAGTGCCTTGAAAGTGTTGGGATGCATGTAGGTTTTTAAGATTGTGTCATTAAAATCTGATATTCCCCCTACCTGGCATGCCATGCCGATCTCTTCCAATTGCTGGTGATGCTTGATGCCCGACACACCCTGCTCCAGGGCAGATTTGAAACTTTTTACATCCTGCCCATTCGGCGCCAATACACCCAGGCGGGTTACAACAACTCTTTTGATAATGAGATTTTTTATTTTGTTATTGTACTCGAAACAACTTGATTAGGTTCTGCTTGCAATGTACCCGGAGATGACTCCTTGTGCCATTATGCAATCGTGACTGTTCAGCAGTTTTACCTGGCATTCTATCTTTCCATGCCTGAACAAGGTTTTCTCTGCCTTTACAAATACATATTCACCGGTAATACTTTTTTACAGAATTTTACATTAGCAGCAGACATATCGTCCATTGTATATACAGCAGGTACCATAAAAGTGAATTTAAAGTTCAGTTTAGGAAGCCAGCAATTTTTGGGAAATCGATGCCGGGCTGAGAAT
>JBBPYM010000208.1:0-25366 GCA_038199905.1 Chitinophagales bacterium
ATGCACATTGCTGATATGTACCTCGATAACCGGTGATGTAATAGCAGCAATCGCATCACCTAATGCAACAGAGGTATGCGTATAACCACCAGGGTTTATGATAATACCATCATGATCAAAACCTACCCTTTGCAATTCATTTATTAATTCCCCTTCTACATTGCTCTGGTAATAAGTAAATTTAATTTCAGGATATTGTAATTCCAATCTCCTGAAAAATGTTTCAAATCCTTCAGAACCGTAAATGCCTGGCTCTCTTTTTCCAAGCAGGTTTAAATTAGGACCGTTTATGATGGCGATTTTCATAAATGTTTGGTTATGCAGTAAACGAAGTTACCGTTGAATACATTAAGTAAAGCCCCTTTATTTCTAACTCTGAGCGCTTCAATTCATAGCCAATCTATGACTTGTGTTCTTTCACCAAAGCTAAAAATTCATCAAAAAGGTACCGCGAATCATGAGGGCCGGGCGTAGCTTCAGGGTGATATTGCACAGAAAATGCCGGCTTTCCTTTTATACGAATACCTTCAATAGAAGAATCGTTAAGGTTAACATGGGTAATCTCAACCCGCTCCGAGTTTCTAACCCCCTCAGGGTCAACTCCGAACCCATGATTTTGAGTAGTGATCTCACATTTACCGGTAATTAGGTTCTTTACCGGGTGATTAAGCCCACGGTGACCATGATGCATTTTAAATGTGGGAATATCCATTGCCAGAGCAAGCAGCTGGTGGCCCAGACATATACCAAACAATGGCTTTTCTTCATTCAGAATTTCTTTCATAGTTTGAACAGCATAATCCATTGCCGCCGGATCGCCGGGACCATTGGAAATAAAGTAGCCATCCGCTTTAAATTCCTTTAATTCACTGATAGTTGTTTTAGCTGGGAACACCTTTACGTAAGCACCGCGCTGCACCAAACACTCAAGAATGTTTTTCTTGATACCATAGTCCATAGCTGCAATTCTGAGTGGTGATGATGGATCTCCAAGTTGGTAGGTAGCATCGGTGCTAACCTGGCTTGCCAGTTCAAGCCCGTCCATTGAGGGCACTTCTGCAAGTTTACTTTTTAGTTCTTCAACATCCAGTATTTCTGAAGAAATTATACAATTCATTGCTCCCTTGGTGCGGACTTCAGTTACAAGGGCACGGGTGTCTACGCATTCAATACCAACAATCCTGTTCTCGATCAGATAATCATTTAATGAACCTTTTGCCATTTTTCGTGAGTAAAGCTCCTCGAGATTACGGCCGATCAATCCGCGGATTTTCACATCTGAAGATTCTACATCAGCATCCATTACACCATAATTCCCAACATGCACATTGTTCATGATCAATACCTGGCCATAATAACTTGGGTCCGTAAAAACTTCCTGGTAGCCAGTCATGCCAGTGTTAAAACAGATTTCGCCGGTTGTAGTGCCGACCATACCAAAGGCTTTGCCATGATGAACCGTGCCATCTGCTAACAATAAAATCGCGGGTTGTGGTGTATTTGACATAGTTACGCTAAAAAGTTTTGCAAAGAAAAGAAATATGTACGTTATAGAGCTGGTAATTGTACAGAATTATGAGTTTATTAAATTTGGGTCAAAAAAAAAGCAGGACCGGTGAAAGTCCTGCTATATATTATATTACTAAGATAACTATTCAGCTGGCTTTTCAGCTGGTTTCTCTTCCGATTTTGCTTCTTCCGGTTGTGCTTCTTCCGGTTTTGCTTCTTCCGATTCTGCTTCTTCCGGCTTAGCGGGTTCAGCCATCTCTGTATTAACAACCTCTGCTGTAGTAGTCTCAGCTTCTGTAACTTCTGCACCGGGTCCCTTTTTGCGGCTACCAGCACGACGGGTTCTTTTTCCTGGTTCTGCCTGAGCGTCAGCTGTTTTATTGTAAACGTCATTAAAATCAACCAGTTCAATAAGAGCCATTTCTGCGTTATCACCAACACGTGCTCCTAACTTGATGATACGAGTATAACCACCAGGACGACCACCAACTTTCTGAGCGACATTTCCAAAAAGTTCCTTAATAGCTTCTTTGTCTTTCAGGTAACTAAACACAACACGATGCTGGTGTGTGCTATTTTCTTTGGCCTTGGTTATAAGCGGCTCAACATAAACCCGTAAGGATTTTGCCTTTGCTACGGTGGTCATTATTCTTTTATGGGCAATGAGTTGACAGGCCAGGTTGCCTAGCAACGCCTTTCTGTGGGAAGCCGTTCTGCCTAAATTGTTGATTTTGTCTCCGTGACGCATGACTTTTTTGGTTTTAAACCCCGTACCGTGTCAGGAATTACAGGGCTATTTATAAAATTTAATTGTTATTCATCATCAAGTTTGAGCTTGCTAAGATCCATTCCAAAATGCAAACCTCTTTCGGTAAGCACCTGCTCGATCTCCGCTAAACTCTTCTGACCAAAATTCCTGAACTTCATAAGATCTTCTTGTTCATACTGAACCAGTTCGCTTAATGAATTAATTTTTGCTGCTTTAAGACAATTGAACGCTCTTACAGAAAGGTCCAGATCTTCCAGTGGAGTCTTCAATACTTTACGAAGTTGCAAAGTTTGTTCGTCTACCAGGTCTTCTTTTTTCTCTTCCTTGTTATCGAATGTAATATTCTCGTCTGTAATAATCATCAGGTGCTGGATCAAAATCCTGCTCGCCTGCTTTACGGCTTCTTCGGGGTGAATAGTACCGTCTGTATTTACTTCTATAATTAGTTTTTCGTAATCTGTGCGTTGTTCAACACGCGTATTCTCAATGCTATACTTAACATTTTTGATAGGAGTGAAAATGGAATCGATCGGGATATAACCAAAGGGAGCATCTTTTACTTTGTTATCTTCTGCCGGAACATAACCCCTGCCCTTCCCTATAGTTATTTCAATATCAAATTTACCGGACGGGTCCATGGTGCAGATCAATAATTCAGGGTTCATAATCTGGTAAGACTGAGTGCCTTCCTGGATCATGCCTGCGGTAAACTCACTTTTACCTTTAATATGTAAAGCAATTTTCTCCGTTGCTACTTCGTGGTCAACGACTTTTTTAAAACGAACTTGCTTCAGGTTGAGAATAATTTCTGTGATATCCTCTGTTACACCCTTGATAGTAGCAAATTCATGATCAGCTCCTTCAACTCTGATGCCTACTATAGCGTATCCTTCCAATGAGCTCAGTAATACCCTGCGCAAAGTATTACCTACGGTTACGCCGTAACCAGGCTCTAGTGGCCGGAATTCAAATTGTGCTTCAAAATCTGTAGCTTTTTGGAGAACAATTTTGTCAGGTTTCTGGAAATTTAAAATGGCCATATTATCTATTTCAGATTTTATATTAACGATGTGCGGTTTGCTTAAGGAAGTACAATTATTTACTGTACAATTCCACGATCAGCTGTTCTTTGATATTTTCAGGAACATTCTCCCTTTCTGGGTAACCGAGAAATACACCTTTCTTTTCAGCTTCATTCCAGTCTAACCAGCTAAACCGTGGATTTTTAACCCCCATTTGACTAGTTATACCAACGTTTTCCGAAGCGGCATGTTTCAAAGCAATAACATCTCCTGCTTTTAATTGAAAAGATGGAATATTGGTCACTTCACCATTTACAGTGATGTGTTTGTGGGAAACCAACTGACGTGCACCACCGCGTGATGGGGACATTCCTAGCCGGAATACAGCATTATCCAAACGCGCCTCCAGCAACTTAATCAGGTTTTCACCTGTAACACCCCTACGACGGGATGCTTCTTCAAATGTTTTACGAAACTGCCGCTCTAACACACCATAAGTGTATTTAGCTTTTTGTTTTTCGCGGAGCTGAAGTGCATATTCACCCAGGCTTTTACGCTTGCGGGAAGCACCATGCTGACCGGGGGGATTGCTGTTTTTGTTTAACCATTTACCATTGCCCAATATAGGCTCACCAAAAATTCGGGAAATTTTAGTCTTTGGACCAGTGTAACGTGCCATAAATATGATGTGATTTTTTAGTTATGATGTACGATCCTTAAAAATCTTAAAAATTAATCGTACACCCAGTTATAAATAAAAAGTACGGAACAGGAATAAATTACACCTACGATGTGCTTTATTCTGTTCCGTAATAAGTTTAGACTCTTCTCTTTTTAGGAGGACGGCAACCATTGTGTGGCAGTGGTGTAACGTCTTTTATCTGTGTAATTTCTATGCCTGAATTGCTAAGCGCGCGGATGGCACTCTCCCTTCCTGAACCAGGTCCTTTAACATAAACATCAACTCTCTTTAAGCCTGCGTCGAATGCCACTTTCGCAGCATCAGACGATGCCATCTGTGCAGCATATGGAGTATTCTTTTTTGATCCCTTAAAACCCATTTTACCAGCGCTGCTCCAGGAAATTACCTGGCCTTGTTTATTGGTTAAACTGATAATTATGTTGTTGAAACTTGCAGTAATGTGAGCATCACCATAACTTTCAACCTTAACGATCCTTTTTTTTGCGGCGGCTTTTGCGCTGCTTGCCTGTGCTTTTGCCATAATTTAAATAATCGAGGTAATCTTTAATAAATGCCCCGTTTCCGGGATCGAACCGACCCTCCCCAAAAATTGGATCTGGCGCCAGGTTCTATATACTTAAAATTGCAGGTTGCAAAAGCATACCTGCAATCCGAACTATTTATTGATTCTATTTCTTCGGAGCCTTTTTCTTTCCAGCGACTGTTTTGCGTTTACCTTTACGTGTACGGCTGTTTGTCCGGGTCCGCTGACCTCTCACTGGTAATCCACGACGATGGCGAAGACCGCGATAACAGGCAATATCCAATAAACGCTTAATGCTCATCTGCACTTCCGAACGCAACTGGCCTTCAACTTTAAATTCATTGGTAATCAACGAACGGATCGCGTTAAGCTCTTCATCGTTCCACTGGTTCACTTTCTTATTAACATCAATACCTGATGTGTTTAAGATATATTGTGCTGTAGAAAGACCTATACCGTAGATATAGGTAAGTCCTATCTCGCCTCTTTTGTTTTTTGGTAAATCAACACCGGCAATACGAGCCATATTTTTAATTTAATGTTTTTAAGTATTAGCGCTAAGAAGTTCGTGGTATCCTTAAGTGATAACAAAAACCTTAAAGCCAAAATCACTTTATCCCTGGCGCTGCTTAAAACGGGGATTTTTTTTGTTGATAATGTACAATTTGCCTTTCCTTCTTACAATTTTGCAATCAACGCTACGTTTTTTGATGGATGCGCGAACTTTCATGATCTGTAATTTTTTTCTTTAACCGCGATTGCAGTTCAAAAAATAATAATCTTATTTGCTTTAAACAGAAACCAGCTTTTAAGCCAGATAACCGCTCCCTGTTATTTATAACGAAAGATGATCCTTCCTCTTGTAAGATCGTAAGGGCTCATCTCAACGCCAACCTTATCACCTGGTAATATACGGATGTAGTGCATCCTCATTTTACCTGAGATGGTTGCCAATATTTCATGGCCATTTTCTAACTTAACTCTGAACATAGCATTTGAAAGGGCCTCCAGAATTGTACCATCTTGTTTAATGAGTGCTTGCTTCGCCATAGTTTTTGGGAGCGCAAAGATAGGAGAAACTAACTATAATAAGAAAATAATGAAAAAAATTTCAGTATTTAAGAAAAAATTCACTCGACCCAGCAAAGATCACACGGAATTTTCGAGAATTTGTTAGTTTCTGGTGAGATCAACTTTTGTCATCTGCTGGTAATGATTTTGGAATTCGTGTACGCTGAGAGGATGCGTAAGATGGCGACGGTCTTCACGGTACCAGATTTCCATATTGGAGAAGTCATTTTTATCAATCATAAAAACCCGGAACGGGCCTTTGCTATATTTTACAGAACCATCCTCGTTTTCCTGCTTAACAAATTTAAGTTTCTGCAGTTGCTCATCAGTTAATGGGATCGCTCTTAGCGCTTCAACTTTAAACCAGAATTCCTGGACATCTGTTTCGACGCAAACTTCCTTGTCATCAAAATTCAGGTCTTTCACCAGTCCCTCCCAATTTTCGCCTTCGTAGTCCGCTAATACGTAATCCCCTATTTTGAGTTCCTGCATTTTGATCATATGAATGAATTTTATGATTTCGAATTTACGAAAGGTTATCACAATAACAATGATAATACTTTCATTTTTGATGGAATTGCTGGAAGAACACAATTTCCGGGTCGCAAAAACCCTTTTTTTGTAACTTGTTGATTGCCTTGTTCATATAAAACAAATATTTTGACTAAAATAGGATTGATTTCAGATACCCACGATTATCTTGACGATCAGGTATTCAAGTTTTTTGAAGAACGTGATGAGATCTGGCATGCCGGGGATATTGGCCACATCCAAATTGCAGAACAGTTAGCTACTTTTAAACCCCTCAAGGCTGTGTATGGCAATATTGATGGACCGGAAGTACAACATATGTACCCCGAAGAACTTCGATGGAATTGTGAAGAAGTGAAAATTTTTATGACACATATTGGAGGCTACCCCGGCAAATACATGGCATGGGTTAAACAAGCGCTAGAGTCAAACCCTGCCAACCTTTTTATCAGCGGCCACTCTCATATTCTGAAAGTAATGTTTGATCAAAAACTAAACTGCCTGCATATGAACCCTGGAGCAGCTGGCAAACAGGGCTGGCATAAAATCCGGACCATAATTCGGTTTTCAATTAATGGTGCTGCCATCAAAGATTGTGAAGTAATTGAACTGGGTAAAAGATAACCACAAGCGCATCAACTATTACCTGTTATTAATGCATTCCCGGAAACAATGGCCGGCCGATGCCAACTCTAAAAGGCCACGGGGCAGTAACGAGTATAATTAATAAGGCAATTAGATAGTACCAGAACGTCTTTGTATGTTTGGTTTTATCAGACAGGCTTTTTTTACTTATTCCCCTGCCGATGGTGATAAGCACAATCGCGATGAGCATACCAACCAAATGTTCAACGGCCCAATACCTGAAAACCTTGTCTTTCATTACCGCGGCCATCCCGGAATTGAGGATGTTTTGCAGTCCCCAGGGACCAACCAGCCACTGGTATAACCCGATTAAAAATGTAATATGCGCAGCAATCATTAAAAAAAGTCCGATCTTTTTATCTGCCCGTGTAAAAGGTTCTCTCGTTGTCATTCCTTTGTAGGCCTTTATTATAGCAATGATGGCCAACAAAAGTATAACCCAACGTAATAAATTGTGCAAATGCAACAAGCCCTGATACATACGGAATTATTTTAGTGATTATATAAACTTCCCAACATTTGGTCACCCCTGCAGGTTTCAAAAATACTGATCAATGTTTAATAATAGACAATCATTTCTGTATTTACAATAATAACTTGCCAACGCTGGTATTAGGATGTGAATTTTGGTTATCTACCTGCAAATAATGACTTTGCTGTATTTTATTGCTCGTTGCTGCTGATTCAAGTACAAAGTTGTTCCAACCTAATGTTAAATTGTAAACATAATGCCGTATTCAGCTTCGTTAATTTGTTAGTTTTGAGGTATGAAGAAATGGCGATTATTATTCTTGTTAACCGCAGTGTTTCTGCTTAATGGTTGCAGCCTTGTTGAAGGTGATGATAAAAATGCTAACGACGCCAGTGTTTTGAACAACCCTCCTTTTGAATTTATAACAGACAGCATCCGCGAATTTCCTTCCCTACCCGAATTATATTTGAAAAGAGGAGCAATGCTGATGCAAAAGAATTTTACCGCGCTCGCAGTTTTTGATTATAAAAAGGCATGGAACTTAAAGCCAGATGAGCAAACCGCCTTGCTATTTACCGCTAGCCTTTTTATGACAGGAAAAGATAAAGAGGCGATCGTGTTATTAAAGGAATGCATCGATAAATTTCCAGGTAACAGTGAGTTTCCGAGGCGGCTGAGCGAGGCGTACATGCAAAATGGCGAGTCGAAAGAAGCACTTGATCAATTTAACCATCTGATAAAAGTTGATTCCGGCAATTATGAAGCCTGGTATGAGAGAGGTCTTCTCCTGGCCCAGTTACGGGATACTTCGCAGGCGATACAATCATTAGAAAGAGCGTTTAGTCTTCAGCCATTGCAGATTGTTTCGCTGTCACTGGCTAATTTGTACGCGGAAGTAAAAGATAAAAGGGCACTGACACTTTGCGATGAAGTGATCCTGAAAGATAGTGCGCAGGAACTCACAGATCCTTTCTTTATAAAGGGCATTTACTATTCCAACACGAAGCAGGACGAGCTGGCCATGGAACAGTTTGAGCGTTGTATCTCACGCGACTGGAAGTTTACTGACGCCTACATCGAAAAAGGCATAATCCTATTTAAAGAGGAAAACATAGATGAGGCGCTGAAAACATTTGCACTGGCAGCCAGGGTATCTAATACCTATCCTGATGCGTATTACTGGATGGGTCGTTGCTATGAAAAAATCGGCAAACAGGAGGAGGCTCGTGATAGCTACATGCGCGCACTTGCCATGGACAGGAATTTTAAAGAAGCAAAGGAATCACTTAAAAGACTCAATTAGCTAACATTCAGTTTAGGTTCCAATCTATTATCAAGATAAAACTAGTATATGCCAATTATAGCCCCTTCCCTTTTAGCCTCTAACTTTTTGCGACTGGAAGATGAATGCCGAATGCTCAACGAAAGTGAGGCAGACTGGTTTCACCTGGATGTTATGGATGGCAGATTTGTGCCGAATATTAGTTTTGGCATGCCGGTGATAGAACAGATCCGAACCACCACCAATAAGATCTGCGATGTGCACCTCATGATCGAGCAACCTGAGAATTACACAGCTGCTTTCAAAAAAGCAGGCGCAGACATGCTTACTATTCACCTGGAGGTGTGCCGCCACCTTCATCGTAATATTCAACAAATTAAAGAACTAGGTATGATGGCTGGAGTAGCCATCAACCCACATACACCTATAGAAACATTGCAGGATATTCTGCAGGATATAGACATGGTGCTTGTTATGAGCGTAAACCCTGGTTTCGGAGGGCAAAAGTTCATTCCTCATACCCTTGTTAAAATAATCGAATTGAGGTCCTTGATCGATCGCCACGGGTTATCTGTCAAAATAGAAGTTGATGGAGGAATAAGTCCCGACAATGCCAGGGCAGTGATCAATGCCGGGGCAGACGTATTGGTTGCCGGCAGCTCAATTTTTAATTCGGCAGATCCAAAAGAAACCATCAGGCAATTAAAAAACCTGATTTAGTGTGACCTCAAATTTTAAAATATGGTCATTAAACCTAATAATTGATGGCGAAAGACCTATTCTCCCGTCAAACAAAATCTTATGCCCGGTACCGGCCCACTTACCCCGAGGAGTTGTTTAACTACATTATGGGCTACACTTCCAACCGAAACCGGGCATGGGATTGTGGTACCGGTAACGGACAGGCAGCAATCGTTCTGGGAACATACTTTAGTGAAGTAAAAGCAACCGATATCAGCAATGAGCAGCTTGCCTGCGCCTCAAGCCGGTCAAATTTAGAATATTTATGCTGCCCGGCAGAAAACACCCCATTCCCCGATAGCTATTTTGACTTGATAACAGTTGCGCAGGCCTACCATTGGTTTAACTTTAGCGCTTTCGAAAAGGAAGTGCACCGGGTTAGCAAACGAGGTGGCATTATTGCTATTTGGGGTTACAACCTGGTTAGCACGAACAACCAAACGATTGATAAAATCATAAAAAACTTTTATACCAACATCATTGGTCCCTTTTGGGATGCTGAGAGAAAATACGTTGAGCAAAATTATGCGACTATTCCTTTCAACTTTCCTTTGGTCGGAGAGCAAAAGTTTTCTATTGAAAGGAATTGGTCATTAGACGATATGACCGGTTACCTTAACTCCTGGTCCGCGGTGCAAAATTTCATCTCTGCTCAACAATATAACCCGGTGGAAATTGTATCAAGTGAGCTGGGGCATTACTGGAAAAAAGATACATTGATACCCATCACTTTTCCGGTATTTGTTAAACTAGGTAGTGCTGGTTGAAGAAAGCCCGGAAGTAGCTGCACCCTGCTAACTGAAAACTGGCAGCCGATCGCTCCATGTTTCTGACGATTTCATCAATTCTCATTATCTTCGGTCAACTGTTAAACCTTTCACCCCGGTGATATCTTTCAAAAACTTCCTGACTGTTTCTTTACTGCTTGCTTCGCTGTTTTCTTCTGCCCAAAAAAGAACCGCTTATGTTTCAGGTAAAGTGCTGGATGAGAATGAAAATCCTGTCGGCAAAGTATCTATTATTATTTTAGGGCGTCAGACAGGCATCAGTTCCAACGACTCAGGCAGTTTCAGGATGAAAGTAGCTGCAGACAAAGCATTTGCGCTGGTTTTTTCTTACACAGGTTATAAAACCGAGCAGCGGAGCTTTTTGCTGAATGATAACGAAGAAGAAAGAATTGTAATAAGGTTAGAACGAGGATCCCAGGAACTTGAAACTGTAGTAGTAACGGATCAGCGCCAGCGAAGAGAAGCCGGGCTTGTAACAATTAATCCAAAGCATGCTATTAATATTCCATCCCCCACAGGAGGCATAGAAAGTTTGATAAAAATTTTTGTTGGCTCCAATAATGAACTTACCTCCCAATATTCGGTTCGTGGAGGCAATTATGATGAAAACCTCATTTATGTAAACGATTTCGAGATTTTCAGGCCCTACCTGGTTAGAAGCGGGCAACAGGAAGGACTGAGTTTTATAAATCCGGAAATGACCAGAAGTGTAAATTTTTATAACGGAGGTTTTCAAGCGAGGTTTGGCGATAAGATGTCGTCCGTGCTTGATATTCAATATAAAAAGCCACAACAATTTGGCGGATCTGCCTATGTTGGATTACTGGAACAGGGAATGCATCTTGAGGGTAGCAGCAAAAACAGCAAGTTTACATATCTCGTCGGAGCGCGTAACCGAAGCAACAGGAATTTGCTGAGCAGCCAGGAAACTAAAGGTAATTATGTTCCGTCCTCGGCAGATTTGCAGGGACTGTTTACCTACGAATTTAATGAAAAATGGTCAGCTGAAATATTTGGAAATATTTCAAGAACAAAATTTACGCTGACACCGGAATTTAGTCAGCAAACCTCATCTGTGTTTTCACCCGTGCTGAGTGCTAACCTGGGCCTCGATATTTTTTTTGATGGAAAGGAAGAAGACAGGTATCGAACCAATATGATCGGCTTGTCAGTAGTTCAGCAGGTTAAAAAAAATCTGCGTCTGAAATGGATGGTCTCCAGGTTTGAAAATGATGAAAATGAATCGGTAGATATTACCGGGGCTTATCTTTTTGGCGAAAGAGACTTTGATAAAAGCAATGTCAGCTTTGGACTGATTGTGAACCCGCTCGGAGCCGGCGTTTTCCAAAACTACAATAGGAACAGGCTTAACATTGCTGTATGGAACGCCAGTCACAAAGGATATTTAAATAAAGGCAACCACTATTTTCAATGGGGGCTGACAGCTGAACAGCAAAAGGTAACTGATAAGTTATATGAGTGGCAGTACCAGGATTCCGCGGGCTATTCTTTACCCTATAACCCATCCCAACTATCTTTATTTTCAATTTTAAAATCTAATGCTGACCTTAATATCACAAGGCTTTCAGGGTACTTGCAGGACAACATATTTTTTCAAGACTCCGCTGGATTTAGCTTGCAGGCAGGTATCCGATACAACTATAATTCCCTCAATAAAGAATTCCTGGTCTCACCCAGGGTCGGCTTTTCATGGAAGGCATTGAAATGGAAACGTGACGTTATTTTCAGGGGGGCCATTGGAATCTACGATCAGCCGGCTTTTTACCGGGAGTACCGCCGTTATGATGGCACACTCAATAAGGCGTTAAAAGCCCAAAAGAGTTGGCAGGTATCTGGTGGACTTGATTACAACTTTATGGCCGCTGAGCGCCCCTTCAGAGTTACCATGGAAGCATATTATAAGAACCTCCGGGATGTGGTGCCTTATGATATAGATAATGTTCGGCTGCGTTATTTTGGAGAGAACAAGGCGAAAGCCTACGCCGCAGGTGTAGAAACGCGTTTGTTCGGTGAAATCGTAAAAGATGCCGAAAGTTGGGTCAGTCTTGGCTTCATGCGTACACGGGAAAATATCGAAGGTGATACCTATTATAATTATAAGGTGGACTCAGTGGGTACAACAATTGACAGTACATTGATGCAGGGCGGCTGGTATCGCAGGCCAACAGATCGCTTTATAACTTTTGGGCTATTCTTCCAGGACTACCTCTCTACCAACAAAAACTTTAAAGTGTATCTGAATACGATTTATGGAAGTAATTTGCCATATAATATTCCCAACAGCGTAAAATATCGGAATGCGCTGTTTATTGAATCTTATATAAGAATTGATCTTGGCTTCAGCGCATTATTGCTGGACAGTGATAAAAGTAAAAGAAGAAGTCATAATCCTTTTCGAAACTTTCAAAATGTTTGGGCCACCCTTGAAGTGTTTAACATAATCGACCGTCCCAACACAATCTCGTTCTTACTGATAAAAGACTTTTCAAATACAACTTTTACGGTACCTAACAGGCTCACACCAAGGTTGCTAAACCTGAAATTAATAGCTAGATTTTAATCAGTTTTTTGACCAATCTTTTTTATCTTTATTTGCGGAAAACCACATTAGAGTCCGGGTTTTTACGTAAACCATTCCATTATTCTTAGTATTTTTCTCAAAAATGGAATTTTGAATATATTTAATGCTCTCTAATTCGTTGATTTTTAATCCGTTGGAAGCTGGCAGGGATTTAGCAAGGTTTAAACTTTGAACCGTATTCCCTCTCTAACACTTAACCTAATGCACATTATGAGTACCCAGGTGACGATATTTCCTAATCCGTTTTTGTCATCTTTATCATTCGAAATAATCGTAGAGAATAATGCTTCCGCCATAGTTCAGATGCTGGACCAACAATTAAGGATTATCAAAATGTTAAGTTGGAACTTAAAAAAAGGTACCAACAAAACATCAATTGAAGACCTGGAAGATTTGGCTGCAGGTGATTATTTTGTTGAGATTAAAAATATGGATGGGGAAAATTTATTTGCCACCAAAATAGTGAAGCTTGAGACATCCCCATCCAGCTAACATTAACTCACTCATTTTAATTTTAATTCATAAGAGCCACTGGGCTCTTATTTTTTGTTCAAGGATAGTCCGTGGTTTAAAATAACTTTGCTTCATGACAAGGTTAAGTATTAACATTAACAAATTTGCCACTTTACGCAACAGCCGCGGAGGTAATAATCCAGATGT
Source organism: Chitinophagales bacterium (assembly GCA_038199905.1). GTDB lineage: Bacteria > Bacteroidota > Bacteroidia > Chitinophagales > Chitinophagaceae > JADCRZ01. Next base: position 13,319 of record JBBPYM010000208.1, read on the forward strand.
GCTGAAAGCGGCTGTAGATGCACAGTTGTTTGGTGCGGACGGGGTTACAGTTCATCCAAGGCCCGACGAGCGACATATCAGGTACCAGGATGTACGGGATATAAAGAAAATAATCACCACCGAATTTAACATAGAAGGCAACTGTCGCGAAAAAAAGTTTGTTGATCTTGTTTTGGAAGTTCAGCCAGACCAGGTAACCCTGGTGCCTGATGCTGAAGGACAGTTGACATCTGATCATGGATGGGACACCGTCGCGAATAAAAATTACCTTATAGAAACAATCCGGTTATTTAAAAACGCCGGTATACGGGTATCCATTTTTGTGGATCCTGTAATTCAAATGGTGGAAGGTGCCGCTGAAACCGGCACTGATCGTATTGAACTTTATACAGAAGGATATGCAAAGAATTTTTCCGCTTCTCCAGAAAAAGCCATTGAGCCTTATTATTTGGCTGCTACCAGGGCGAATGCATTGGGATTAGGTATAAATGCAGGCCACGACCTGGATAGAGAAAACCTGGGCTATTTTGCCAGAAACATTCCCGCACTCAAAGAAGTTTCCATCGGTCATGCGCTGATCTCAGACGCATTATACCTCGGTTTTGAAAATGTCATCCAATTATATAAAAGACAGTTACAATAACAGCCGGTTTGAAAATATTTGGCTGAAAGTATTTCTGCGACAGCCCAACATCCTATCCCTTATCAATCTCTACAACTAAATATGTGGTTCGTTGTTATTTAATTGAACAAGGCAAGGCTGAAACGTAATTTATCGTACATTGATATTACTTTGATTACTTCCATAGAACTCTTGTAACAGCAAACGTTTAGTTTATTGGAATAGTAATGTAGTATCTGGTAGGCTTAAAACTCAGTTGCGATATTATTTTCCGCCAGGCATTATAGACACATTCCTGATAAATCTAAATGAGAAAATATTTAATATGAAAGGTCATTACTTTTCTAAATTTGATCCTGCCAAAGATGGTAAAACTCAATTTGAGCAGTTGATGGACATGTTTCTTCAACTACTCACTTATACGAGCGGAGATTATAATGAAGCACTTCAATGGCTGAATGAGCTGGACAAGGAGTACGCTTTCACCAATGAAGACTATGGTATGGGTGATTTTATTGAAGACCTTAAAGACAAAGGTTATATCGATGAAAACAAACAAACAGGCGAAATAAAGATTACTCCCAAAACTGAACAGGGCATCAGGAAAAGGTCACTTGAAGAAATTTTTGGCAAGCTTAAAAAGACCAAATCAGGTGATCACAGTACTTTTAAGCCGGGCCTTGGAGACGAGACAAACCCTGAAACCAGGCCGTTTCAATTTGGCGATATGCTGGAGCAGATTGATTTTACCGAATCAATACGAAATGCCCAGATCAATCACGGCCTCGATGGATTGATGCAGGAAGATGATCTCCAGATCCGGGAGACCGACTTTAAATCACAGACATCTACCGTTCTGATGATTGATATTTCTCACTCCATGATCCTTTATGGAGAAGACCGGATTACGCCTGCAAAAAAGGTAGCGATGGCGCTAAGCGAGCTGATAACCACAAAGTATCCTAAAGACACGCTGGATATCGTTGTTTTTGGTAATGACGCATGGCCAGTGGAAATAAAAGATCTTCCATACCTGCAGGTGGGCCCTTATCATACAAATACAGTGGCGGGGTTGGAGATGGGGATGGATATCCTGAGGAGAAGAAGAAATCCTAACAAACAGATCTTTGTGATCACAGACGGAAAACCCACCTGCTTGAAAATTGGCAAAAGATATTATAAAAACAGTTTTGGACTAGACAGGAAAATTACAAGCCGCTGCCTCAACCTTGCTGCTCAATGCAAGAAATTAAAAATACCCATCACCACTTTCATGATTGCCTCAGACCCTTACCTGCAACGTTTTGTGCAGGAGTTTACTGAAACAAATAACGGCAAAGCCTTTTTTGCTTCCCTGGATAAACTTGGCTCATTTATCTTCAAAGATTTTGAAAGCGGTAAGAGAAAGACTTTATATTAGACATCATTTTAAGAACGAATCAAACGAGAACTAAAGAAAAATCATTAAAAATTTAAAATGGACATTAAACGTATCAATACATTAGGTGAGTTAAAAAAGGCAGGGTATAAATCTATAAGTGTTAAGGAAGAAATTCGCCGTAACCTGGTTAAAAAGCTGCAGAACAAAGAACCCACTTTTCCAGGCATCCTGGGGTATGAAGATTCGGTTATTCCGGACACAGAAAGAGCATTGCTCAGCAAACACAACATACTGTTTCTTGGATTGCGAGGCCAGGCAAAAACAAGAATGGCCAGGCAAATGACAAAGTTGCTTAATGAATACATCCCTGTTATTGAGGGTAGTGAAATAAATGATGATCCACTGAAACCAATATCAAAATATGCGAAGGATCTTATTAATGAGAAAGGTGATGCTACGCCGATTAGCTGGCTCCATAGCAGTGAGCGTTATGGAGAAAAGCTTGCTACTCCAGATGTGAGTGTTGCTGACCTTATAGGTGATATCGACCCTATCAAAGCGGCAAACCTAAGGCTGAGCTTCGCGGATGAACGTGTAATTCACTACGGAATTATCCCAAAGAGCAACAGGAGTATATTTGTTATTAATGAAATCCCTGACTTGCAAGCAAGGATACAGGTTGCATTATTCAATATCCTGGAAGAGGGTGATATACAGATCCGGGGTTTCAAGCTGCGTCTCCCGCTTGACATACTTTTTGTATTTACTGCTAACCCTGAGGATTACACGAACCGGGGCTCTATTGTTACTCCGTTAAAAGATCGTATTGAAAGCCAGATACTCACCCATTATCCAAAAACCATGGAGACATCGCTGGCTATTACTGAGCAGGAAGCAGAAATTCATGCAGAGCAAAAAGACAAGATCAAAGTAAGCGATCTGATAAAACGATTGATTGAGCAGGTTTCTTTTGAAGCAAGGAACAACGAATATGTTGATAAAAAAAGCGGGGTTTCAGCTCGCCTGACAATTGCCGCTTATGAGAACGCGGTTAGCTCTGCAGAAAGAAGGTCCATTTTAAATAATGAGAAAACCACACAAGTCTGGATCAATGACCTGGTGGGAATAATTCCATCCATTACGGGTAAAATCGAACTCGTGTATGAAGGCGAACAGGAAGGGCCTTTTCAGGTTTCAATGAATCTGCTGGACAAGTCAATACGGTCTGTGTTCATACAGTATTTCCCAAATCCTGAAACGATCAAAAAAAGAAGGAACCCGGGAAAAGAAGTTGTGAAAGAAGAAGAGAATCCGTATAAACCAATCATCCGGTGGTTTGATAGCGGCAATGCCATCGATATCTTTCTGAATGTAACAGATAAAAATAAATTGTTACTGCTTTATAAAGTTGATGGCTTGAACGCGGTCGTCAAGAAGTTCTTTCCACATGCCAACGATCTTGAAAATGCATTGCTGATGGAATTTGTGTTACACGGCCTGGCTTCTTATTCCCTGATCAGTAAAAAAATCATTGAAAATAAAATTGAGTTTAAAGACCTCATGGGTTCGATGGTGAACCTCGGTACGGCTTCGTTTAGTAGTGAAGATGACTTTGACGCTTAGAAGCCATTGGGTGATCAGCCTTCAGCAGTTAGCAATAGCAGTTGAAGGCTGATCACTATCATTGAATATTTACTTCTCTTTCCAGGGTGACGCTAAATTTCTCCTGGACACTCTTCAATATTTCTTCACTGAGATCATAGATTTCTTTGCCACCTGCATTGCCGTAGTTCACTAATACCAGTGCCTGTTTTGCATGGCAACCAGCATCGCCTTTGCGATAACCTTTCCAGCCGCACTGTTCTATCATCCAGCCTGCGGCGAGCTTAACTTTTTCGTTCTTCACCGCATGACCAATTATCCCTGGGAAATTATTTCTTAATGCATAAAACCTTTCCGAATTCACTTCAGGGTTTTTGAAAAAGCTGCCTGCATTACCCACTACTGCAGGATCGGGTAGTTTGCTTTGCCGAATATTTATTACAGCCTGACTTACATCACGGATTGTTAAAGATGTTATTCCCATTTTCTGCAACTCCTGTTCTATTGCGCCGTAACTTATATTAAATACAGGTTTTTTAAGCAGCTTAAAAGTGACCGAGGCTATTACGAATTCATTTTTGTAGCGTGATTTGAAAACACTTTCCCGGTAACCAAAGCCACAATCATTCAAACCAAACTTTACAATTGTTTTTTCTTCCCGGTGAAAGGCTTCCAGCTCATAAAACACATCTTTTAATTCAACGCCATAAGCGCCAATATTCTGCATGGGTCCCGCTCCTACGTTACCAGGTATCAATGACAGGTTCTCAACACCTGCAAGGCTTTGACTGATACAAAACAGCACAAACCTATGCCAGTTCTCACCAGCACCTACCCGGACATACGTATAGACGTCATCCTCGCCTATTCTTTCAACGTTGTGAATTTTATTCTTCAAAACGAGGCCATCAAAATCGCGGGTGAATAGCAGGTTGCTTCCACCGCCAAGAATTATTTTTCGCTCGTTCTCGATTTTTTTCTCCTTCAAAATTTCGCTGAGTTGTTCCACGGAATGAAAGCTGGCAAAGTATTTTGCGCTTGCGTTAATACCGAATGTATTATATTTCCGTAGAGAGATATTTTCGAGTAAATTCATAACAATATTTCGCCGGCAATAATACACTTTCCAAAAGAAATTATTTAAGAAATGAATGCAGTACTTGTGGGCGCCACGGGTCTTATAGGAGGATACCTGTTACAAGAGTTAATAAATGACAGCTATTTTGAAAAGGTAATTGCCTTAACTCGGAGACCCCTGGAACTAATAAATGCCAGGCTTGAAAATGTGGTTGTTGATTTTGACAAGTTTTCTGAGCTGGAAAGTTCCTATCAAAACGCCGCGGTAATTTTTGTTGCAATTGGTACCACCCAAAAAAAAGTTAAGGGCGATAAAATCGCCTATCGCAAAGTGGATTATGACATCACTTTAGATATAGCGAGAGTAGGCGTGCAGAAAGGAGCCCAAACATTTGTGCTTGTATCTGCTATAGGAGCCAATCCTAAAGCAAATAATTTCTACACAAAACTAAAGGGTGAAATAGAACAAGCTGTAAGTAATGTTGGATATAAAAGTATTTACATATTTCGCCCTTCTGTTTTACTTGGTAAGAGAGAGGAATTCCGGCTTCTGGAGAAAATCGCGCAGGGGTTGATGAAATCAGTATCCAAATTATTTTTGGGAACTGCGGCAAAATACAAAGCCGTGCATGCGCAAGAAGTTGCGAGAGCGATGTTGATAGTTGGTAAAGAAGCAAACCCTGGACGCCATATATTATGTTACGACGATTTCATGAAACACATCAAACCTTAACCTGAACTAAATTATTTCGAAGTTTTTTGCTAGCTTGCATCAAATAGCCGTCATTTTAAAGAATACTGCAATATTATATTTTCTTGAAGAAAACCTAGATTTTCTTGACCATTCCACGGGCTAAGTAACAATTGCACGCCAATTTCTGCTAATTTATATCAGCAGCATTTCTTCCTTTTTTTAATTTTCTCCTATGCAAATTTCTGAGACTGTTTCAGGCGCCACCAGATATTTTATTGATCTTGAAGCTGAATATGGTGCCCATAATTACCATCCGCTGCCCGTGGTTCTAAACAATGGTAAGGGCGTTTTTCTCTGGGATGTGGACGGCAAACGCTATTATGATTTTCTCAGCGGGTATTCGGCAGTAAACCAGGGGCATTGCCACCCCAGAATTATCGCTGCACTTATAGAACAGGCGCAGAAACTCACACTCACATCAAGGGCATTTCATAATGATGTGCTGGGTGAATATGAAAAATACATCACCACTTACTTTGGATACGACAAAGTACTTCCTATGAACACCGGCGTAGAAGCTGGCGAAACAGCGATAAAACTTGCGCGGCGCTGGGCGTATACGGTTAAGCGTGTGCCTGACAATAAGGCCGTAGTAATTTTTGCTGAAAACAACTTTTGGGGAAGAACGCTGGCAGCCATCTCAACATCTACCGATCCTTTAAGTTACAAAGGTTTTGGTCCATACATGCAGGGTTTTGTGGTCATTCCTTATAATGACCTTGCCGCTTTGGAACAAGCGTTTCAGCATAATAATGTTGCGGCTTTTATGGTAGAACCCATACAGGGTGAAGCGGGGGTTGTTATTCCGGATGAAGGGTACCTTAAGGGCATAAGAGATCTTTGTACAAACTATAATGTATTGTTTATTGCTGATGAAATACAAACAGGGCTGGGTAGAACAGGAAAATTACTCGCCTGTGATCATGAAAACGTAAGGCCAGACATCCTGATTCTTGGCAAGGCTCTTAGTGGGGGTACCTTACCCGTTAGCGCAGTACTTTGCGATGATGAAATTATGATGAATATATTTCCCGGTGAACATGGAAGTACTTATGGCGGCAATCCGCTCGCCTGCAAGGTAGCCATGACCGCGCTACAGGTCCTGGAGGATGAGCACATGACCCAGAACGCTGTTCAGATGGGTGAACTCCTTAGAACCAGTTTAAATAAGCTGAATTCTCCTCATATTGAACTGGTTCGTGGCAAAGGGTTATTTAACGCGATTGTTATCCGGCACAATGACGCCGACGCAGCAACGAGGCTTTGCCTGGAGTTAAAGGAGAACGGCTTATTAGCTAAACCAACGCACGGTGATAAAATTCGGTTCGCGCCCCCTCTAATAATTGATAAGGAACAGTTACTTGACTGTGTGAGCATTATTGATGCAAGCCTTGCCGTTCTTGATTGATACGTGTCTCAGCAAACTGATTAAATCAATAACAGGTACCTTTGACATTTTTATTTTGACAGCTGCCTGATAACGAATTCTAAATTTATTTGTATTGGATACACCTGGATCTGATGAACATAAGGAACACCACCTGCAAAACTCTGATTTAATTCGTGATGTTGTAATTGGGATGTCTGATGGATTAACGGTTCCTTTTGCGCTTGCAGCTGGCCTTAGCGGCGCTGTTGATTCCACCGGGCTGATCATTATCGCGGGCCTTGCTGAAATTGCCGCTGGCTCAATAGCCATGGGATTGGGTGGCTACCTGGCGGGCAGAACGGAAATAGACCATTATAATTCTGAATTAAGAAGAGAACATGAAGAAGTTAAAAAATTACCTGAACGTGAAAAAGAGGAAGTGAGATTATTCTTTGCAAACCTGGGCTTAAGCGAGGAAGTTCAGCAACAAGCTGTTGAAGAAATGACCAAAGACAAAGAAAAGTGGGTGGATTTTATGATGAAGTATGAGCTGGGCCTTGACAAGCCGGATGAGCAAAGGGCGCGCAAAAGCGCTTTTAATATCGGCATCGCCTATATTGTTGGAGGAATCGTCCCCCTCTCCCCTTACTTTTTTGTACCTGACGCAATTTCCGGTTTAGAGATCTCAGCATGTATTACACTGGTTTGCCTGTTTGTTTTCGGTTATTTTAAAAGTAAAATAACCGGGGTAAACGCTTTAGGTGGGGGCCTGCGGATAATGCTTATCGGTGCAATCGCTGCAGCCTGCGCATTTGGAATTGCCAGGTTAATCGGGGGGCTGTAACATTAAGAAGGTTTGAGGTATGGGGTTGGTGATTTGCGGTGAAAAACAGTTACGTAAGGTATCAATGTTTTTCTTTAACTATAAGTCCTTTTCCGTTTCGGGAACCTCTGCTTTTATGGCAATATCTGGGAACAAAGAGGCCATCATTATAATTATAGATGATATCAGCAACAGGTATAAACCGAACCTTTTTTCGGGGCACTCCCCTGCTCTGCAGGTTGACACAATAATATAATTTCTTACGCTCCAGGCAAAATTGAACGCGCATAAAAACAAATTAACCCGTTTGGCCATCACAGCCGAATAAAGGAAAAAAACTGCTGTTAGAGCGCTAATGATCAAGTTCATGAGAGCAGGTTTTCCGAAATTTGTTCCATCAGTGTTCATACCTGATATCGTAATGCTTTTGGAAGGAACCGTTATCCATGGTTGATAAGCGGCTATGAACAACAGTATTACCCCTATGATACCAACCCATTTGCTATTTTTCATCAACGCAAAAATATAGAAGTTCCGGGTAAGTATGCATTAATTATATTGATTTAGAGCGGCATCAGCCACGAAAAATTACTGCATTAAAGTTGAATTGGAGAACTATCCTGGGTGCGGTTCAGCGCCAGAAAATAGCTAACAGCCCTTAAACATCAGTTTTTTGGATCAGAGCGGATGGCGTGTTGGCCATTATCCAAAGATCGTACATAAAGTTATTTTTATCCACGTAAGCGATATCCAGGTTTATTCTTTCTTCTACCGTCATCTTTTTGCGGCCATTTTTCTTGATCTGCCATAGCCCCGTAATACCTACAGGTGCCATAAACCTTGCGGCCAGCTCGTCAGTTGTAAGATTAGCAGCTTCGTACAAAGGCAGGGGACGGTTTCCCACCAGAGACATATCTCCTTTCAATACATTGAAAAATTGGGGTAATTCGTCGAGACTTGTATTCCTTAAAAATGCACCCACCTTTGTTGCCCGCGGATCGTTTGTTACCTTAAAAAACAATGGCTTTTTTCCTTTGGAATCGTATTGGTTGAGATGAGCCATTTCTTCTATCTTTTTGTCAGCATCAACTTCCATGGTCCTGAACTTATAAAAGTCAAAAATTCTGTAACCACGGCCTGCTCTTTTGGATACGTATAAAACCGGGCTGCCGGATTCAATTTTAATCGCGAGGGCAATTAAGAGGAGCAGGGGACTTAGAATCAATAAAGTAATTGATGCAATCGTAATGTCGAAGGCGCGTTTGAATATGTCTTTAGGTTCCCAAATAGTGTTAACGGAAGATGTCTGAATCTTTTTTCCTGCATGGAGGTGCCTGGGTTGCGTCTTAATTTTTTTGAGGAAGTCGACCTTAAGCATTAGCTTTTCCTGGTCAAGGTCTTCCAGGTCTATAATTTCATCCAGCGAAATCAGTTTTTTGCATCTAATAACTTCATCCTGTGTTTTGCCGGATGCATCAAGCACGCAGGGCACCAGAATGTACCACGGATTTGTTACAACAAACCTGTCAAATTCCTTTAAGGTTGGTTCTTCTGAAACAGCATCTATGATAATAATATCAGGTATCTGGTTTTTCTCCCGGATACGTTTGAGAATAGCTATTGCGCTTGTTGAATTGTCAGCCGCATAGCCGCTATCGAAAGTCTTTATAAGAAAGTCAATTTTTGTATGATTTTTACCAATATAAAAAAAAACGGATACTTTTTTTTCCGCACTAAGCTGGTCGAGCGCATTGTGAACAGGAGGAAATTGTTCTTTATGATCAGGTTGATATTCAGGTAAAAGTTCAGTTCGCATACACCGATTAATGAATGTTTTATTACGCTTTGATATCCCAAGCATTCTACGGAAAAACAAGATTCAGCTAGAGGACATCTAATTTGCTCATCAGGACCACATTCTGCCTAGGTCAAACCGAGCTGGCCGACATAATTAATAAAAAATCCAGAACGGTTTAACACATTCGTTAAAGTTTTCATGTAATAGGTTTAATGGTTACGCCTTTTTCAGTGGTTCCGAGAGTAAATTTAGCAATAATCTCGAAATTTCACAACAGATTAAACAATACTTAATGCAAAGATATTAACATCTTTTGGGTGCTTAACTCATGGAAAATATTGCTTAACGACATGCAAGCACGGTTTTTATAAATCAACTTGAGTGCCAAATTGTAAGTTGATCAACGGAGCAACAACCAGTAAACCATTAGGAGTAAAATTTAAAACCACTCAACCATGTTTAATGCGGCTGAGCGTTTCGAGTGTTATGCCAAGGTAGGAAGCTATAAAGGTTGATGGTACCCGCTGGATAATTTCAGGATGATGATCCATTAAATACGCATAACGCTCAGAAGCCCTTTGCATTCTAAGAGAAAATAATCGCTGTTCGCTTAAGGTATAGTATTTTTCAGTAAGCACACGGGCAATAAAGTTGAATTCAGGATATTTGTGATAGATAACATTCAGATTTTCGTTGGAAAGACAAAACAACTCACATTCTTCGATAGCCTGGATGTTCTCATAACTTGGCTGCTGCTTGAAGTAACTTTCCACAGAAATGATAAGGTCGCCTTCTTTCATAAACCAGGAAGACACTTCTTTGTCCTCCTTTATATAAAAACACCTCGCCAGACCCCTCTGTATAAAATATATGTTCTTGCATACTCTTCCCTCTTTCAGCAGAAACGCTTTTTTGGGGAGAATCACAACATGCAATTTTTCTAACAGGTATTCACGCAGGTGTGGAGAAAGCGGATATATCAGGTGAAGATTTTGAAGAAACTCGTTCATACTACCAAATTTGTAATTTCTGATTAGATTTACTAATATACCTATTTTTTTGATTGATATATAAAGGGTTTATTTGCTTGCAAAATATACGCAGTTATTTAACCTCTTTAGGGCAAAGTCACCCCACATTTGTAGATATTTGGACACGATTCAACAAAGCATCCCTGAAACGGCGATTAGAAACTGTATCCAACCCTGAAAAGTACTGCCTGTGTTCTGGGTACTTGTTGTTTGTGCAAAACATCATACAATAGCTGCGCATTTCCTTTGATTTTTTTACTCACCCGATACTTTTTGCTAAGTCCAATTAAAGCGCTTTTTTGCCAGGGTGTGTAATCATCTAAAATTTCAAAATTGCTAAACTGGCTACGGTAGTTCATTTCTGCACCCCCGGATAACCAAAATCCACCCTTGATCTTCATATCCATAAATGACCTTACACCAATTCCCTGGTGCGAGATGGAGATATTGCTGGCATTTTTACCCCAGCCCATTTTATACGATCCTCCAAGGCCGACGATGCTCTTGTCATTGAGTTTATAACCAACGGATAAAGCCAGGTCAGTTGTAGAAGGGAAAAATTTTGTACTTTTCACCGTTTGCAGGTTGGCACCAACTTCAAGTCGGTTTTTAAAAGATTTCGTTTTTTGATTGTTGGGTTTGAAATCAGGCATCTCTTTTTCATTGCCGCCTGAAGCCAACCTGGTGAGCCGATCTTTCAATTGGTTAAACGGTGACGAGGAACCATCAACCGTGTTACCCGTCATTTGTTGAAGATCAGGAGATGAGCCGAATCGATTCAATAACTGTTGATCCACACCCTCCCTCGTTTGAAGTGAAGCAAATTCAGCAACAGAATTGCTTCTGCCTTCAGAAGATTCCGCCAGATTAAATAAAGCTGCGTATTGTGAGTGTTTCCGAAAGAATTCTTTAAAAAGATCCGTCTTTTTCAACAGTTCAAGTGCCTTTCTTTCAAGTACGGAAGCGTCATCGAATGCACGTTTGTATTCTTCAACCTGGACTTGGTAATAATACACTTGCCTTTTGATTTTTGTAATGTTTTTAGTAAAACCGTAACCCTGCAGTTGCTGCTGCAGGTACTCGCTACGGTAGCTTAAAAACTTTTTTATTTCTTCAGTCTCATCAAATTTAACTTGTAAAACTGCCAGGTTGGAGAGTGTTTCTTCAATCAACGGAGTATTGCCAACATTTGAATTTACCGTCTCCGCAGTCTGCAAGAATTTCAAAGCTGTCTGCAAACTGTCCAGGTGAGGAATGTATTTAGCTTTTAGCGACTTTGGTTTACCTGAAACGTTCTGCATTTTTTGCTGAAGAGCACTGTATTGCGCTTGCGCATCCCCGAAAATTTTTACCGCGGCCGCCGAATCGGTGCGCAAAAGTTTCCTGTACAATGTACGTTCTTCGCTGGCCATGCGGGCCAGGTATCTATCTGACTGGCTTACTAACCTTGCATTTATGCGTTCGGATTTTCCGTTTACCTTCCTGGAGAACTGGTCGGGTAAACTGATTTCCTTTTTTAAAATTGAGTCCTGAGCGTAAGCCTCGGCCTCAGAATAAATTACCAGTACAAAAACATTGATTAACAGGTATA
>JBBPYM010000209.1:0-8217 GCA_038199905.1 Chitinophagales bacterium
CATGGCATAACAAAACACTCGTTGGCACCACGGATACACCAATAAACAACGCTGTTCTGGAGCCGCTGGCCCTTGCCACCGAAATTAATTTTGTGCTCAGCCAGGTAGGCAAATTTTTGGTAAAACCACCCACTTTCAACGATGTGAAGTCAATTTTTACCGGCATCCGCCCCCTGGTAAAGGGGAATGCGAAATCTACCGCTGAATTACCAAGAGATCATTATATACAACTAAGCGATTCCAGTTTGATAACCATTACCGGCGGTAAATGGACAACCTATCGCCGAATGGCCGAAGATGTTATAAACACTGCCATAAAAAATAACATGCTGCATCATCGGCCATGTGTTACCAAACAACTCAACATCCATGGATGGAAGAACGGGGTCAACTACAATGAAGCGTTATACTATTATGGCACTGATGCTACCGGCATTGAAGAACTCATCCGGAACGACAAGTCATTGGCAGAAAAGATTCACGCCTTGTTACCCTATTCAAAAGCAGAAATAATCTGGGCGGTTCGACAGGAAATGTGTTTGACAGTGGAGGATGCACTGGCCAGGAGAACAAGGGCATTGTTTCTTAATGCACAGGCAGCCATCGATGCCGCACCATTGGTAGCATCAATAATGGCAGGGGAAATGCAAAAAGATACAAACTGGCAAATACAGGAACTGGCAGATTTTAATGAAACTGCAATAAAATACCTACCATCAAATTACAAACAATAACACTAAAACTTAAAAGATGACTCCATTTCTAGGTGAACTTTCCGGCACAGCTTTGTTGATTGTTCTGGGCAACGGTGTTGTGGCTAATGTTGTCCTTAATAAAACAAAAGGCAATAACGGCGGCTGGATAGTTATAGCTTTCGGCTGGGCAATGGCAGTATATGTAGGTGTTTTTGTGGCTGCGCCTTTCAGCAAAGCGCACCTCAACCCCGCGGTTACCCTGGCTTTTGCTTTTATAGGCAAACTGGAGTGGAACATGGTGCCCTTGTACGTAACCGCCCAAATTTTAGGGGCCATGGTAGGCTCGGGTTTTGTGTGGCTGGCTTACAGGCTGCATTTTATTGCAACACCTGACCCGGATACCAAACTGGCCGTCTTTTCTACTTCTCCGGCGATACGTCACAGTCTTAGTAATCTCCTTACCGAAATCATTGCAACATTTGTGTTGATATTTGGCGTTTTATATATTGCCGCACCTGCAAATAGTTTAGGCGCCCTGGATGCGCTTCCGGTTAGCCTTCTAGTGCTTGGCATTGGCTTGTCGCTGGGTGGACCAACCGGCTATGCCATCAACCCTGCGCGTGATCTTGGCCCACGTATCATGCATTTTCTTTTACCTATGCCCAATAAACGCGACAGCGACTGGGCCTACGCGTGGATACCCATTGTTGGCCCATGCATTGGCGCGCTGTTGGCAGCTGTTGTGTTTCAAATGGTGTGAGGAAGCTGTCCGTCAGCTATCAGCTATCAGCCGTCAGCTATCAGCCGTCGGCCGTCGAAGAATCACTATTAATCAATATTTTAAAAGTCAGTTGGTATTGATTTGACTTGATATAAGGTTCAATCACCCGTAATTTTAAGACTTAAAAAAGTATTTTGTCAGTTCTGACGTCCGAAAGCTGATAAACGACGGCAGAAGGCTATTCCAAACATTCAAGTATCACCTCACAGTTACACACCTGAAATTTTCGAAACTTGGAAAAGTATTTGTCAGATCTGACATTCGAAAGCTGATGAACGACGGCTGATAGCTGATAGCTGAAGGCTGAAAGCTATTCCAAACATTCAAGTATCACCTCACAAGATTGGCGGATTTTTTGTTCTGAAATAATTAACGGTGGTGCGAGGCGCATACAGTGTGGTGCAAATAAAAACCAGTCGGTTAATATTCCTTTCTCAAGGCAACGATCAATAATGCTTTTATTGGTTTCAAAATCTGCAAATTCAACGGCCATTAATAAACCCGCCGAACGCACTTCTTTAATGGCTGGATGAACAAGAAGTGAATGAAATAGTTCCGCTTTTTGCTTCACCTGATCTATCCAACCTTCTTCTATTAAAACTTTTAAAGATGCCAATCCCGCTGCGCAAGATACCGGGTGACCACCAAAAGTAGTGATATGCCCCAGCACCGGGTTGCTTGATAATGCAGCCATCAGTTTTATATCCGCTACAAAGGCCCCCAGTGGCATACCTCCACCCAGGGCCTTTCCAAATAAAACTACGTCAGGCACAATATCATACTGCTGAAAAGCCCATAACGTTCCGGTTCTGCCGAACCCTGCTTGAATTTCATCCAAAATTAACAGCGTGCCGGTTTCATCACACCTTTGTCTTAAAGCCATCATCCACTCTTTCGAAGGCGCTTTTACGCCGATTTCCGCCTGCACTGTTTCTGCAAAAACACAAGCAGTTTTTCGAGTGATCACTTCCAGGGACTGGAAGGAGTTATAATCAAGATGCAAAACATCGGGTAACAGCGGACGAAAAGCATTCCGCCAGTATTCATCTCCAATGATACTTAACGCACCTTGGGTTGAGCCGTGATAGGAATTTTTAAATGCAATTACCTGGCTGCGGTTGGTGGTCCTTTTGGCCAGTTTCATGGCTCCCTCAGTTGCTTCCGCACCGGAATTGGTAAAATATATCGAATTAAGACTGGCAGGTAAATGATCAGCCAGCAGTTTAGCATATAACACCTGGGGTGACTGCACAAATTCACCATACACTAACAGGTGCAGGTATTCATCAGCTTGTTTTTTTATTGCTTCTACTACCCTAGGATGGCGATGGCCGGTATTGCAAACACTGATACCACCGATCAGGTCTGTATATTCTCTTCCATTAACGTCATATAAACTTACAGCTTCCGCCCTGACTATTTCCAATGCAAGTGGAGCATCGGACGTTTGCGCTACATGCCGAAAAAACAATTCCCGTTGATTCATAGTAGAGGCCTTACCAGGCAGGGTTTTGCAGCAAAGTACGCACAGATTTTACAGAGCTGCTAAAGATTTTTAACGCTATTGGGAGAAGCTCATGGTAGATCGTGCTGTATGCAAGTAGTTTGCCTGCCATCACTTAATTGGTTTAATTTCGGGTAGTGTTTTTTACTCAACGAATGCTCATCCTTTAAAATTTTTTTATGGCACTAATCCTTCCCGTTAAAGATGTATTTCCAGAGATTGGCAAGGATTGTTTCCTTGCACCTAATGCTACTATTGTCGGCGATGTTGTGATGGGTGATCAATGCAGCGTATGGTTTAATGCGGTGGTACGTGGAGACGTAAACAGCATTCGGATAGGGAACAAAGTAAACATCCAGGACGGGGTTGTAATTCATGCTACTTATCAGAAGACCAAAGTGCATATTGGCGACAACGTTTCCATAGGTCATAATGCCGTTGTGCATGGTTGCACCCTTCATAATAATGTGCTGATTGGCATGGGGGCAATAATAATGGATAATGCCGAAGTAGGTACCAATTCCATCATAGCAGCAGGTTCAGTGGTTTTGGAAGGAACAAAAGTGCCATGTGGCAGTATTTACGCCGGCATTCCCGCTGTGAAAATAAAAGACATTTCAGAGGAACTGATCAGTGGGGAGATCAACCGCATTGCAAATAACTATGTGCATTATTCCAGTTGGTTTAAGGATGCAGTTGCTGATATATAAATCACGCAAAAAATTGTACCGGGATATTCGACCGATTGCTGATTTCAAGAGCGTAAGTATAAACATCGACAGCTTCGGTCACCACTTTCAAAGTCACCAAGCAGCGACTCAATACGCTTTTATTTCAATCGTTTCCAAGATATTACAATAGCTGATATATCTTTCAACATGGATCTTTCCATTAAGCATGGCGTCTTTAACTGCACAGCCGGGCTCGTTAATGTGCATGCAATTGTTAAACTGGCAGTCATTAATGAGTGCCCGCATCTCTGGATAAAAATGTGAAAGCTCCTGCCTGGAGATGTCAACCAGACCGAGTTCCCTAATGCCAGGCGTATCAATTATCTTCCCGCCAAAAGGGAGGTCAAACATTTCGGCGAAGGTGGTAGTATGCAATCCTTTACCGCTCCATCCACTCACATCCTGCGTTTTAAGCGATAGCTCCGGAAACAGCTTGTTAATAAAAGATGATTTTCCAACTCCCGAATGGCCGCTCAACAAACTCACCTTATCCTTCATCAACCCATTAACTTCTTCTAAACCAGTGTTCTTTTCTATACTCATCGACACCACTTTATAACCAATTGCCTCGTACATCTTATTAAGTTCGGCAAACTTCTCCAACTCCTTTTTTTTATAAAGGTCTTCCTTATTAAAAACTATTATTGCCGGTATATGATAGGCTTCTGCAGTTATAAGAAAGCGGTCAATAAAACCCTGGGATGTTTTAGGATCTTTCAATGTTGCAAACAGCATACACTGATCCAAATTAGAAGCTATAATATGATGCTGGTTCTTATTGTGTGGTGAAACCCGTGCTATATAATTTTTTCTTTCTTCGATTCCACTAATGGTCAGGGTGCGTTCACCCTCATTTTCCATCTCAGCTTCAACCCAGTCACCAACAGCAATTGGGTTGGTAGAAGTAATGCCGCCCATTTTAAGCACGCCCTTGATCCTTGCTTTAAAAGCATCGCCCTCCTCGTTTTTAACGATGTACCAGCTACCGGTTGATTTATATACTAGGGCTCTCATTAGTATGCAAAGTAAAAGCAATTACGCCACATAGGATATTGTGGATCTATGGGAACTTACGGAAGACCGTAAAACGCAGAATGGCTTCGAGTACCAGGAAAATAGCGGCGGCAAAAGCAAAGGGGAAAAACTTTTCGTTGAACCGGCGAAGTGCCGTCACTTCTATTCTCGATTTTTCCAGCTTGTCGATTTCGGTATAAATTTCTTTTAAAGTAGCGTTATCCTTAGCGCGAAAGTATTTGCCGCCGGTTTCATTAGCTATTTGGGTAAGGAGCTTTTCGTCGATGTTTACCTGCTCCCGCTGCATCACCGTGCCTCCGGGCGTTTGAACCGGCACTGGCGCGGAGCCTTCTGTACCAACGCCAATAGTATACACCCTTACACCCAACGATTTGGCAATTTCTTTTGCTGTTGAAGGATCGATCATACCGCCATTGTTCTCACCATCCGTTAAAAGTATAACTACCTTGCTTTTTGATTTGGATGATTTCAAGCGATCGACGCTGGTGGCAAGTCCTGATCCGATTGCTGTGCCGTCTTCCAGCAAGCCGCTTTGCACATTATAGATCTGCGCCTTTAAAATAGTTTTATCCGTTGTAACCGGGCATTGGGTAAAGCTCTCCCCCGAAAATATCACAAGCCCTATCCTGTCGGTCGGCCGACTGTCCACAAAACCGGCTGCTACTTCTTTAGCCGCCTCAAGACGATTCGGCGTAAAATCCTGGGCCAGCATACTACCACTTACATCAATACATAAAACTATATCAACACCTTCACCACTTACGAGCTCCTCGTCATTACGGGTCTGCGGCCGTGCGAGAGCAACAATTATGCAGGTAAGCGAGAGCAATCGCAAAATAAAAGGCAGGTGCCTGAAAATAATCTTCCAGGTGCGCCTGGAGGGAAACTGCTTAATAGATGATACCATCAATGAGCCCTGCCTGCGATTGTAATACACAATATACCAGGCAATCAGTACCGGTATAACCGCCAGGAGTAGTAACAGCCACGGATATGCGAAATCAATATTTTGATACCAGTTATACAGCACTATTTATTCAGGTTATTAAGTAGTTCAATAGATGTTTTAATGTTTCTGAAACTCTCTTCATTATCAGATGGCCCCGGAACGTATTTGGCAAACTTCGCGGCATCACTCATTCTCAGTGTCTGCGTCATGGCAATAAAAGCATCATTGGGCATTCCCATATCATGTACCAGTAAAATCAGTTCCTCGCTAGTTCTTTGTGATATGGTTACGGACATCTTTCGTGTAATAAAAGATCGCAGGATATCATTCAAGCCGGTATAATACAGCTTTACCTGGCCATTCTCAGGCAAGTGCCTGCTTTTAAGCTCATTCAATGCCTGCAGTGCTTCGTCAACAGGCGAAAGCTGTGAAGCCGACTTGGTTAGCGGCGCAGGTTTCTTTTGAGCACGCCTTCTCAGAAAATAGATCAACGCGATCGCTGCTAGCAGTGTCACCAGTGCAATGATCCAGTTTATATAATTGGTGGAAGCATTCTCAACTTCCAAAATGTCTTTGATATCGTGGTAGTCAGCGGATGGATCGAAGTTTGAAAACGCCACTGAAACTGGCAGGGAATCAGTTAGATAACTCCTGCCATTAATGTCTAGCCCCATGGAAGGAATTGCCCAGCGGCCTGAATCAAAACTTGTAACCGTTACAGTTTGCTTGAAATTAGTTGCTCCACCCTTTTTAACGGTATCGATTTTCCCCTTCTCGATTAATTCAAAATGAGGAATGCTATCCAATGAAAACCATGTGGCAGTAACTCCATCCGGTACTGTCGCTTCTAATTCCAGTTGAATGGGTTCCCCTATTAAAATTTTATCCCTGTCAATGGTCGAAGTAACATAAACAGTTTGAGAAAATGAACACTGATAAATGCAGCCCAGCACCAATAAACAAACGATATGTTGAAGTCTTTTTATCATTCTTTGAACCGATCATTAATATTTCCAGATCAGTGCGCTTGTTAAGGTTTAATATTCAAAAATCACTACTGAACTATTTGCAACAACTGCCTATTTTCTGCCAACAAAAAATTTCTGCAGCACTTTTATGTAATCTTCGTCTGTTCGAACATGTAAGAGATCACTTCCCGACTTTAAAAAAATATTTTTGCATAAATCAGTGTAGTTAAAAAACTTTTGCTGGTAGTGATTGCGTACCATGTAATCGCTGGTGTCTATCCATCTTGTGGCACCAGTTTCAGAATCGCTAACCTGGATCATACCCGCGTCTGGAAGTTCCATATCCATTTTATCATAAACTTTAATGCCTATCAGGTCGTGCTTTCTGCCAGCCACTTTAAGCGCATCGCCGAAATTATCATCCAGGAAATCACTTAAAATAAACGCGATGCTCCTTTGTTTGGTTGAATTATTAAAAAAACGAAGTCCCTCTGTAAGGTTGGTCTTTTTATGTTTCGGACTAGCAGTCAGCAGTTCACGAACAATGTATAGTGCATGTTGTTTTCCTTTCTTAGGCGGAATATATTTTTCCATTTTATCGCTGAAGAAGATAACACCTACTTTGTCGTTGTTACTGATTGCGGAAAATGTAAGTATCGCGCCAATTTCTGTAATAATATCTTTCTTACGTGCATGCACAGTACCAAAAAGAGAACTTGCGCTCACATCAACCATTAACATAACGGTTAACTCTCTTTCTTCCTCGAATAATTTTGTAAAGGGATGAGAAAAACGTGCGCTTACATTCCAGTCGATAAAGCGGATATCGTCACCCGCGTCGTACTCGCGCACTTCGCGGAAGCTCATACCACGGCCCTTAAATGCTGAATGATATTCTCCGGTAAAAAGATGCTGTGTGATCTTTTTACTTTTTATCTCCAGCTCCTTTACTTTTTTTAATATTTCCGCAGTTGTCAGCATCTAATAATAAAACCTAACTATTATATATAAACGAAAATTATCTAACCCCAATCTCTCTTCTCATACCCATACCGCATACCCATACCCCTAAGGAACAGGTATTGCTCTCAAAACTTCTTCAATAATATTTTCAACGGTAACATTCTCAGCTTCCGCTTCATAAGTAAGTCCTATACGATGCCGTAATACATCGCGCGAAATGGTCCGTACATCTTCAGGGATAACGTAACCGCGTTTGTTCAGGAACGCGTTTGATTTAGCGGCCAGCGCCAGATTAATGCTCGCACGTGGTGAGCCACCATAGGAAATCAGCGCCTTTAATTTATCTAAGCGGTATTTGTCGGGCGAGCGTGTTGCAAACACGATGTCTAGTATATAATTCTCTACCTTTTCATCCATGTAGATTTGCCGGGTTATATCCCTGGCCTGGATGATCTCCTGCATTGATACAACCTGTTCAATGGTCGGAGATTTTATTCCCTGCGTATTCTGTCGTATGATCATCTGCTCCTCCTGTTTGGTTGGATAGTCAACGATCACTTTCATGATAAACCTGTCTACCTGTGCTTCAGG
>JBBPYM010000210.1:0-7244 GCA_038199905.1 Chitinophagales bacterium
TGCCAGCAGTGCCTCCGTGTTTTAAACTTTTTTGAACCACTGAGACACTGCTGGCACGGAGAAACACGGTTGAGCAATTCGCACATTTGAAACCAACCAGGTAGGATAATATCTTTTAAAGGCAACTGCCTTGGCGCAAGTCATCATTTAAACAAAACCAGCATTAGAGATTTAAATATCTTAGCACGATGCCGTATAATCGTTCTTTATCCCTTCAATTATTTTTCACTGTATTCTATACTGTAAGCACTTTCACCGCCACATCACAGGTTTTGCGGAAAAGAACCGTTACATTGATGGGCGGCCGCTTTGATATTACGATTGTATCAAAAGACTCACTTTCTGCAGAAAGATATATTGATACGGTTATCATGGAAGTGACGAGGATAGAATACCTTATATCCGACTGGAAACCACAAACACAGGTATCACAGGTAAATGCGGCTGCAGGCATCCATCCAGTAAAAGTTAGCAGGGAAGTGTTTGAACTCACCCAAAGAGCGCTCATGTTTTCCAACATTACCAATGGCGGCTTCGACATCAGCTTCGCGGCGATGGACCGGATCTGGAAATACGATGGATCTATGACGGAGATGCCGACACCGGAAGCCATAAAAAAATCGGTTGCGAAAGTAGGTTATAAAAACATAGAGCTCGACAGCATCAACAGCACAATCTTCCTTAAGCTGCCTGGCATGAAGATCGGCTTTGGCGCACTTGGGGAAGGGTATGCCGCTGATCGTTGCCGCGATATGATGATCGCTAAAGGTGTACCGGCGGGTATCGTCAACGGATCCGGCGATATGGCCACCTGGGGCAGGCAACCAGATGGCAGCGACTGGAATATCGGAATTACCAACCCCCGGCAAAAAGACAAGATTTTTGCCGTAATACCCCTGCATCAAAGTGCAGTGGTGACCTCGGGCAGTTATGAAAAATTCGCGGCATTTAACGGCAAGCGGTACTCGCATATTATTAATCCCGCCACGGGGTATCCAGCTACTGGTCTAACCAGTGTAACGGTGTTTGGTCCCAGTGCCGAAATGGCCAACGGTTTTAGCACTTCCCTGATGGTAATGGGGCTAAAGGCGGGTTTGGAACTTATCGGTAAATACCCGGCCTACCAGTACATCATCATTACCGATAAGAGAAAACTGCTGTTATCTAAAGATCTCAAGCTACAAAGATACAGGCACCGTCAAAAAATTTCCCGATAGCGAGGATAGTTTCCCGATCTCGTAATTCATAAACATTATGAATTCCCTTCTTTTGCAGAAAAAAAGATGAGAACTTTATACGCATTTTTGTTTGTATTTCTTTGTTTAGGAACCGCTGCAGTTGCTCAAACAGGAACTGTCAGCGGTAAGATATCTACCGCAGATGGAAATTCCGCTGTTAATGTAACAGTTGGCCTTAAAGGCACCAGTAAAAGAGTTTTATCAGGTGAAAACGGATCTTTTACCATTCACAATATTAAGCCCGGCGCTTACACACTGGTGGTTTCGCATATCGGATTGCAAACGCAGGAAAAGACCTTGTATATTACGGATGGTAAAGCAAGTAGCATTAATCTTACCCTTTCTGAAAATTCCCGCCAACTGCAGGAAATAATCATCAATGCTAGAAAAAGTGCAAACAGTAAACCGGTTACCGCAGGCAAATCGGGACTTTCTCCCATGGATATGCCGCAGAGCATCGCCATCATTGGTACTGAAGCGATCCGCGATCAGCAGATGAACCGGTTAAGCGATGTGCTGAAAAACGTGAATGGCGTGGCCTTCGGCCAGAATAGAGGTTCTGTCAATGAAACCTTTTTTGCCAGGGGCTACAGTCTGGGTGGCAATAATGTATTGAAAAACGGGGCGAGAACAACTACCGGCGGCATGCCGGAAGCGAGCACGCTGGAATCTGTAGAAGTATTAAAAGGAAGTGCCGCTTTGCTCTATGGAGGGGTAACGGGGGGTGCAGTGGTTAACCTTATCACTAAAAAACCCAGGTTCGAATATGGTGGCGAAGTTTCTATGAGAATGGGAAGCAACAACCTCTTCAAACCTGTCGTGGACGTTTATGGACCTATCACAAAAAAGCTCGCATTTCGCGTGATTGGTACCTACGAAGATGCGGATAGCTACCGTGATGTTGTAAAAACGAAAAGATTATACATCAACCCATCATTGCTTTACAAGTTTTCTGAAAAAACAGAACTGATCGTTCAGGGCGATTATCTTAAAAGTGATTATACGCCTGATTTCGGTATCGGCAGCGTTGGCAATAAGATTTCACCTGTTGGAAGAAATGCCTTTCTAAATACCTTATGGGCTTACAATAACACCAATACCACAACAACGCAGGCGAATTTGACCCACAAGTTTAACGAACGATGGAAACTGAATGCACTTGCTTCCTTGCAATCCTTCACCAGGGATTACTTCGGCGCAGAACGTCCGGCCGCTAATGCTGCAGGAATGGCAGCAAGAAACCTTACCCGCTCTCAGTTAAAAGAGTATACCTATAATGAGCAACTGAACCTAACGGGCAGCTTTAAGACGGGACGGATTAATCACACAGTATTGATAGGAGCCGACGCTGATCAATCCAGGACAAATGCGAAGGGCTTTAATTATGCGCCTGGCAGCAAAGCGTTTTATGACAGTATCAACCTGCTTAATCCTGCCTCTTATAATACCCATTCTGATATACCTGGAACGTTTATCGTAACAAATACGCTCACGCCGATATCACGTGCTGGCGCTTTCGTGCAAGACCTGATTGCAATAACGGATAAGTTCAAAATTCTTGCTGGTGTAAGATGGACTTACCAGAGAACATCTGCCACAATGATAGATTCGATACTTAAGAACAAGCAGGTACCGGGAAAAGCAGCTCCTAAAACGGATAAAGCATTCTCCCCAAAATTTGGGTTGATCTACCAACCTTTGACGTCTACTTCAGTGTATGTTAGCTATGCCAATAATTTCACTACTAATTCAGGACTTAATGTCGTTACGAATGAGCCAATGGGGCCATCTATCATTGATCAATTCGAGGCAGGCATAAAGAACGATTTCTTTGATGGCAAACTGTCCGCCAATCTTACCTGGTATAAGATCATCAACAATAGGTTTTCTCAAACAGCTTTATTGAATAGTGCTGGAGATCCCAACGGTGATACCAACCTGAAAGAGTTTACTGGTAAAACTGCAAGCGATGGCGTTGAACTGGATCTAACCGGAACAATTATGAAAGGTTTAAATTTTATGGCCGGATACAGCTACAATTACATGCGCTATACCGAAACACGTGATGAAGTAAAAGATGCTAATGGAAAAGTGATTGCTTCAGGTGGAAATGTTGAGGGAGAAAGGTTGGTCGGAACAACCAGGAATACAGCGAACGGAACCGTGTTTTACACGTTCGGTTCTGGTCCGGCGAAAGGATTCAAGATCGGTGCTTCTGTCTATTACACCGGCAAGCGTCTGGGCGGATTCAACACCAGCAAAACGCCAACTGCACGTGCAGGCCTTATTCCTTTGGATGGTTTTACAACGTTTGATCTTTCTGCTGGTTATACTTTTAAGAAAATATCACTCCTCGCTAAGCTTTCCAACATCTCCAATGAAATAAATTACTTTATTCATGAAAATTACAGCGTAAACCCGATTGTCCCCCGGCAGTTAATGGGAACCCTGGCATATAAGTTTTAATTATGGTGGGTAGAAAATGAACCACAGGAGAAATGCAGGAGAAAAAGAAAAGGTTACACAGAGAAATGCCTCTGTGTAACCTTTTCTTTTTTCTCTTGTATTCCGCTGTGGTTATCCTAAGGTTTTAACACCAAACCGACAAAAGCAATCAAAACCAAAAATCCATTTCTTTTAATAGCAATCTGAAACTACCTGCCCGTGCGACTGGTAAAAGCTCAAGCTCTTGCCGGTTCTTTCATGACAGATCAATTCAAGGAGTTCGATCACATCATTATGCATCGATAAAGACCCACAAATCATCAGCCTGCCATTTTGTGTAAGTGTGTCAGCGATAAAGCCAGCATCTTCCGTCAGCAGGTTGCTTACATATTTCTTTTCTCCCTCGCGTGAATAAACGATGCGCAACTGGTGCAGTTTCTTCATCTCCATATTGCTGGTAAGCGCTTGACGGTACAATTCAAAAGAAGCCTCCCCCCGAAAGCCGCAATATAAATGACAGCTGATTTTTTTATCATTCTGATCTATCATACCCAGGAAAGGGGCGACGCCAGTGCCGTTGGCGATCATAACAACGTTCGAAGCTTTTTGAGGAAAATGAAAATGTTTATTGGAAATGATGCGTGCCTTCACACGGTGGCCGGGTGTAAGGTCATACAGGTAACGCGAACCCAACCCGTCGGTGTAATACTTCACGCTGAGTTGAATTTCTTTGTTGATTTTTCCAATCGAATACAGCCGCTCGCGGGAGTCATTTGCCGGGTAAATAGCTAGCAAATCTCCCGAGGTAAACTTCGCCCAACGCCCCGGTAGCAAGCGGATGATGAATGATCCCTCTGTATGTGACAACGCTGTTTTTGATATCACCGTCATCTCCTGTAAACCCGATGGTTTGTTGTGCAGTGATTCCGGCAAAGCCAGTTGTGGCAGGTTTACTTTTTGTGACCAGGTGGTGAACCACAAACTAAACTGTTCCGGTGATTTGTCATTTACCGTATGTATTTCCAGCAAGGGAACGGCCCAATCTTCCCCCGAAAGTAAATTGTCAACGTCGAAGGCAAACCTGCAGAAATCCGGGTAAGCATGCGATCCAAATCCTACAACAGAGAATTGAACGGGTTGTGTTTGTTTGAATTTTTGCAGCTGGGCGGAAAACTTGTTTGCATTAGAGGGCGCATCACCCAGTCCATAAGTAGCAGTAAGTACAATGATAAATTCGGCTTTGGGAAACAAGCCATAGTTATTCAGCTCCGTCATAAATACCGATTGTCCGCTACCTGTTAATTGCTGATGAATGGCATTTGCGTAACGTAACGTGCTGCCGTTCTCCGAACCAGTTAAAATAATGAACCGACTTTCATTGGAAGTGTATTTATTTTTTAACCGGTTGGCTGTCCGGTTTCGCATGATGATAAATCCCGAGTATATAAAGAACAGGATATTACCTGATGCAACAGCCAGTATGATAGCCCATATTATACTGCGTCGACCGGTATGCAGATCCAGGCTTAGACTCGTTATAATTGATGTCATCGGGTAAAGAACTTCGCTCAGCTGCTCGCCTGTAAACTGGTTTACGGCTATTTCGCGGTCCTTTAATTTCAGCAGGTAGTATTCTTCGGGATCATCTGCAAAAGGAAATTGAATTTCCTGTACCTGCGAAAGTAAAATATTTCTAAACACCTGGAAATCGGCCGGGTTTTTTTTAGGTTGTTCTTTTAGTTCATCAAAATTGATTCGGTGAGTAATCTTTTTTTCAGGAAAAATACCAAACCTAACCAAAGACAACCATGTTCCGGAAAGCGCAATAATAAAAATCGGTATCAGGGATAAACGGCCCAGGACAACATGATAGTACTGGGAGAAATTTTCTTTGACAATCTTGGTGAAAAATCGTTTTACCGAACGTTGCCGCTGGACGACCAGGATTGCGCCTGAAATTGTAATAAGTATTAACAGGAAAGAAGTCAGGCCTACAAAAAACCTTCCTGTCTCGTGCAGGAACAAAGAACGGTGTAAGGCGGTTACCCAGGTATAAAACTCATTTTGTTTTTGTGGCACCCCCAGGATCCTGCCTGTTACGGGATCTACGTATGCTTCCAAACTATTTCCTGTGCTGTCTGTTCCTTTCACAATTACAAACTGGTTAACGTCTACGGCAACATCCGTTATTTCAGTAAAATTGTTATTGAGAAGGGGTAGCGCTTTTGCTACAGTTACCTGGTTGAAATCATAGGCTCTGTAGGAAGGAAGCTTTTGATCAATTGGTTCAAACGAAAGGATAATGCCTGTTACGGCAGCCAGGGTTACAAATATAAAAGAAGATACAGCCAGTGCTAAATGGCTGTATCTCCATACAGAAATCGTCATATTGCTAGATTACTTATTAGGGCTGAGCCGTACGTAACGGATATAGCCCGTGCCATCGGTTTTTCCGGAAATGCCTTCCGTTGTTAACGGAACTTCAACGTCTTTTTGATAATATGGTTTGTCTTCAACCGCTGATTCAAAACGGAGCTGATACCCTTTGTTTATTTTAGAATCTTCTATTTCAAGCACTGTCACACTGCGGTCTCCGCCTGTTACAGACGCCCCGGTAACCGCGCTTATATTGGTTGGTTTTTTTAAAAAGGCTTTATGCCATGCTTTGATTGTCTTGTACCATTTTTTATCTGGTCCCATTACATATAGTGTCTTTTCATAAGTACCCTTGGCGTCAACAAGAGAAACAACAATGTAAGCGCCTTCTCCCACGTAATTGGTCATTTGCACGAGGCACTTATATTTGGTGGTTCCGGCTTCCTGGGAAAATAGTTGTCCTGGTATAAAGCAGCTCAAAAGCAGAACCAGGCATAATTGATAAATATTTTTCATCTTTTTATTTTAGAAAATCTGTGGGTATTTTATTTTTAGATAATGATTCGTTCTCTTTCGCGAGGTCTAACGCTGTTTCTTTAAACTCTGTGGTGATGTCTTTTTTTGCACCAATAGATATCAGGTATTTAAGTATTACATCGTCTTTAGATAGCATGGCTGCCTTATGTAAGGCGGTGAGACCTTCTTTGTTTTTAGCATTGACATCAACGTGCATGTCTTCGATGCGTTTAAGCAGGGAGAGATCGTTTTTTGCAATAGCAAGGTGATACAATGTGTTCCCGTCTTTTTGTGGAACGGCCATGTTAAAACCAGCATCCTGCAGTAGTTTCAATTTGGTGCCAAAAACGTCTCCCCGTGGTCTGTTTGCAGCTTGCCCATCTTTTCCCGGTGCTTTTCCGCCACGTCCCTGTCCGCCTTCCTGGCCGTTTGCTGCTTGCCCGTTATAGGATTGAATTAGGTAATAAGACAGGTTGTTTCCTTCCGCGTCAGAAGCGTTTACATCCGCGCCCTTAGCTATTAAAAGTTGCACTACTTCCGGCGAGTTGGTCCGCACCGCGAATGCCAACGCTGAGACTCCTTTTTTATTTAACTGGTTGATGTTTTTTGTGTGGGACAGCAGCACTGCCACGGTAGCGGTATCCCTGTTTGAAGAAGCCGCCAGTATAA
>JBBPYM010000211.1:0-2721 GCA_038199905.1 Chitinophagales bacterium
GAAAGGCCTGGAGCAAATGAAAAAGGAGATGGATATGCTCGCGCAGATCGGCTGCAAGCGCACTGCCGCTCCGCCGAAAGGTGGAACAGAACTTCCCTTGCTTGACCTGAAAAAAGTTGCCGAACGTTATAGGGCCATTCTTGATTTAGGTGATGCGTCGGGAGTAGTGCCGCATCTCGAACTATGGGGGTTCTCCAAAACCCTGGGCAAGGCAAGTGAATGTATGTATGTCGCTTTAGAGAGCGGGCACCCCAAGGCACGGGTTCTGCTGGATATATATCACCTGTACAAGGGTGGCTCCAGTATCGAAACACTCCCCCTGATTGGCAAGAACGCGGTTGAAATATTACACATGAATGATTACACCGCAGACAAACCTGTAGCAACAATTGTTGATGCCGACAGAATCTACCCGGGTGATGGCATAGCGCCCATTCGCCGTATTTTAAAAATACTACAGTCTTCGGAAAGGCCGCTGGTAGTTTCTTTTGAAGTGTTTAATAAGGGCTATTACAGCCAGGATGCGCTGCTGGTTACAAAAACCGCCCTGGCAAAAATGAAAGCGGTTACGAAGGGTGTTTAAAAATCTTAAACAACAACCATTATGAATTCATTTTTCCTGTGCATTAACCCATTAAGTGTTCCCCCGGAAGGTGTTACAGGATATATTTATCACTATGATAAACCGCGCTTTTTTGCAAGCATTCAATCTATCGACCATGAAAGCGAGATGAAAGAGTTGCACGCTGCTGGCCCTAACATCGTTTTTCTTTACGAACGCGGAGACGGGCTTAAACAACTGGTGTTATTAGTGATAGATCAAAAAATTGACCGCGCAACGGACAAACTGGATGCCGCGCTAAAGCAGGCTGCGGGCTGGTATGCGGGCTGCCTCGCGCGCCAGGATGCCGATACCTATTCTAAAAGTAAATGGTCCTTGTTGATGGACTATAATAAGCTCACGCCGCAATTAAAAATTATTGAATTAACAAGATTTAATAAATACCTGGTATCTCATCCCGAAGGAATTTTTAGTTTTGATAACACAGATACGATGGACAACTTTCTAAACCAGACGCTGGAATATACGGATGAGCAATTAGAAGAAGGTTATCATAATTTCTTTTAGAATAATTGTTGTTTGTGGCGCAGTATGGCGGCCGCATTTGCCAGGGTTTTCCCACCATCAACAAATATTCTTCCCAAAAATGTTTAAATTAGCTGCCTGTTTGTTCACCAACAAAAACCCACATGAAATCTTTATTAACCATTGCACTATATATGTTAATAGCCGGTCTGGTAACGTCAGCTAACTATCCTGCTGACACTATCATCAGCAACCTCATCGCAGCAAATGCCGAACTTCAACTTATTTCAAACCAGTTCTCGTTTACCGAAGGACCAGCCGTAGATAAAAAAGGAAATGTATTCTTCACTGATCAACCCAATGATAAAATCTGGAAATACGATACCAAAGGACAACTGACCGTCTTCCTTGAAAAATCAGGCAGGTCCAATGGATTGTTCTTTGACAAAAAAGGCAACCTCATCTCCTGTGCCGATTCGGTAAACCAACTTTGGTCAATAGATCCAAAAGGAAAAGCTACTGTTTTGGTCAACGACTTCCAGGGACAACGCCTGAACGGTCCTAATGACGTATGGGTGCACCCCAATGGCGATATCTATATCACTGATCCTTATTATCAACGCAACTGGTGGGATAGGAAAAAACCTGACATCACCGGCGAAAAGGTTTACCGCCTTCCGAAAGGACAGAAAGAACTTGTGATGGCAGCTGACAGTTTTATGCGACCCAATGGGATAATAGGAACACCAGATGGAAAATATCTCTATGTGGCCGATATCAAAGGCAATAAGACCTACAGGTTCAGTATAAAAAAAGACGGCTCTTTAACAGACCGAACTCTCTTCGTGGCACAGGGTTCAGATGGAATGACTATAGATAACCAAGGCAATGTTTATCTTACAGGGAACGGGGTGCTGGTATATAATTCCAAAGGAGAAAAAATAGAACATATCAAAGTGCCAGCTAAATGGACCGCCAACGTGTGCTTCGGTGGCAAAAACCGCGATGAACTTTTTATTACAGCATCTGAAGCGGTTTATACCCTACGCATGCAGGTTAGGGGTGCCAAAAATTAATTATTGTATTGCAGGAAGCACCAACAACTTCAAAGGCGGATAACAGGTATTTTATGGTTTACAAGCCATATGATATGGTATCTCAATTTATCAGCTCTCACCAGGTGAGGCTCCTCGGCGAGCTGGACTTCAACTTTCCTGAAGGCGCTCATGCCATCGGCAGATTGGATAACAAGTCAGAAGGATTGCTGCTTATCAGTACCAATAAAAAAGTAACCAGGTTGCTGTTCCAGGGTGCAACATTACACCGCCGCAGGTATCTGGTGCAGGTTAATAAAACAGTTACGGACGAAGAATTAAATAGATTAAGAACAGGGATCGTATTCCAGGCAAGGGGAGGATCAGACTATACATCGATACCCTGCGACGTGGAGATCGTTGATAATCCACCGAGTCTTTACAAAGCGGGTTACGATTTGCCATACCAGTTATCTTATACCTGGCTGCTGATCACATTAACGGAAGGCAAATTTCACCAGGTACGCAAAATGATCTATGGCATAAAACACCGCGTTCATAGGTTGATACGAGTGTCTATTGAAGACCTGGAACTTGGAA
>JBBPYM010000212.1:0-4622 GCA_038199905.1 Chitinophagales bacterium
AGTCGCAGCACCATATGGTGTCCGAAACGATTGCGAAGGGATGAGCGTGGCAGCGTCATAAAGTCGCTCAGCTTTCGAAGTCCCAGCCTTTTTAGCAATTCAACCGTTCCTTGCTCGAGGCGCAGCGCCTGGGGAGGCAGAGATACCAATGCTTCCCCGTGTGCACCTGTTTCTATGATCACAGAACGTGCTGCAAACCTTGCAACTGCCCATGCAGCCCCGATGGTATCGGCTATAACCGCTTTTGTTTTATAACCAGCATTTTTAAAACGAGTGATGATATCCGTTAGGTACTTTTTATCCCCACCCCAGAGATGGGCACAACCGGTGACATCCAAAATTAAACCATCAGGAAGGTCCATAGCCACTGCGGGAGTATAACGTAAACAGTCCAACGCAAATTCCTTTAACAACATTTCCGACTGAAGGGTTGTACCATCGAGCGCTTGCAGATCCGGGATAAAAGCCCTCGCATCTGCAAGCACCATCCCCGCATAAGCACCCTTGGCCTCTGCGGCAATATTTACAGCAGTGATGACCATCCTGCCATGCACGGGGGCAAATAACACGAAAGGCAGGTCTTTAAGCTCCGGTTGTTGAAGTATGAACCAGTCGGTGGTGAGGTGAGGGAACCATATGGACACAAAACGCTTTACCATATCAACCTGTTTTTCTTTGTGGCTGGTATTCAACCGGAACGGCAGCGACTTGCCTGAACCTCGTGCCGGCCCATTCCAACTGCCAACTGCCAGGCTTTCCGTTGCGTATCTTTAAAAGGTCTACTTTCCAGCGGGGAAAACCGATTCCGGGCATGTTGTCTTCTGTTTCACTGGGCAAGGGTGTTATCATCCAACGAGAAACACAAGCGGTCGTGCTGAGGTTACGTGCATTTTTCCGAATGATAAAACCAGTAACCCGGCTCTCTTCAACTGCCAGTTGTAGCCTGCGGGAAGCTGTAAAACTTATTTCTTTGATTTCGCCTACCACGGCCGCAAGCGCGCCGCATTTCAGGGCTTCCTCCATTGCCCACGTTACATCCCTTTCTTTTTGCAGGTCAACGAAAATCACCCTGTCGGGCTCTATACCAAAACGTATTAGTGCAGGAGGGAAAAGTGTACGGGCGGAACTTATCCAGGCAATTACGCCCTTTTTACCCATCAGTGTTGCCAGCATTCCGCTGATGAACCCACTGGAAGCGGCTAAATTACCTGTTTCTGAACACAAAAACTCATGAACGGCGCCAGTAGGAAAACATGCCTGGGGAAATGCATCATCCAACTGGCCCCAGCCCATTTTTATTGCATTGCCTGAAGATAAGGGTTTGAACCCCTGCAACAGGAGGATATCTTTTTGCAATCTTGCAATGATATTTGCTTTTGTTTCAGACATGCCAGTTTTTCCAGATCAATAATAATCAATTGTAATAAAATCTTTAGCAAGATTACTAAATTATTTAGTATTAACCAGAATTATTTGCTGCCGATTTTAAAAACATAACATAAATCGGGATGTGGATTATCGTATTTAGAGTAGGGTTACATTTAATATTGCCGGTTGGGGGGAATAGCATTCCTGCCGCAGGAACGACCATTGCCGTGTTTTGATTTAAAGATAAAAGTAAAATTAAGGACAATTACTGACCTCCTAACTGAACGAACTGAAGAGCGAACTATGCCAGTTGTGCGCAATTCCAGCCACACTATTAGCAATATTTTTGTTGTGTGTTCTCCCTTCTATCCTCGATATGAATTTATGGTTCTAGCAAATAAACTTACCCTTAAACATTCTTAATATAATTTGGCGATACACATTCCTGCCAATATTCTACAATTTTTTTAATAACAAGCTTAAGTTCTTCAAAGCTTGCCGGCTTGATAAAAAACCCTTGAATTGACTTAGAATATGCATCAATTACATGTTTCTGTTCAGCACTTGTAGAGAAAAAAAGATAAGGAATAGATTTTTGTTTCAAATTCTCATTATTGTATACTTTTTCTCTTAATTCAATACCATTTAACCTTGGCATATTGATGTCTGAAAGAATAAGAAAAGGTTCAATATCAGTACTGATTAAATATTCAAGTGCTTTTTCCCCATCACCAAAGAAAACAATTTCATTTTTGTAATTAAGTTCCTTAAAAACTTCCAAAAACATTTCCTGGTCATCCATGTCATCTTCTATTACTACAACTGGTCCACTCTGGTTCATAATCTTTGTTTTAAATAATAATTAATGGTTTAACATACTTTGTGATTATTAGACTATTTTGAAAGGGTGACGCACAACGCATTAATTCACCTGGTGTTTTTTGGCCCATGCCGGGTAATTTTTATCTAACAATTGTTGCGGCCAGTTGCCATACCAGGCATAACCTACCCGGCGCTCGTTGTCGATGTCTGCAAGTTTTGTTTTCGGTATTCCATCGCGGCCGCAGAAAAGGGGCTGCATGGTATTGAGGTCATAAAAGCGCGCCCAGATGGTAGAAGAGGGATCTGCTACCAGCACCACCTCTTTTTCTTCAGGTTCTGCCGGGTCATCCTTTCGTACTGTTTTAAATCCGATGATTTTTACCTGGTCAAACCATTCATTAGAACTGGAGATAGCGGTTTTGATCTCCTTAGAAGGGTTTTCAATCCACATCAGGAATTTTACAATATTGTGTAATTTACTGCTGGCAAGAGAGGGTAGTTCGTATGCTCTTGCCTTCGCGGGTATTGATTTAACCGGCTCATATTGGGCGGCCAGGCGGTAAGTTTGCCATTCCCGGTGTACTGTGTTTTTAAAATACATTTTATACATTTATCGACTGCTGATTAGGCTTTAGCCGCATACTCTTTCTCATATACTTGATACCCTGGAAACTGCCGCGAAATGTCAAACAAAATATTGAGCACATTAACCATCGCGTCATCATTAAATATTACCTGCGCGCGATAAAACTTCTTATCAGGATAATATTGTGGCCTAGCCGCCATTCGCATACTGTGCCTTTAATAAATAGTCAATTCCATTCTTTGCCGCATCGAGGTACGCGATATTTTTCGTTTGTGCATACGGTATAGTGAGGTAAACAATTTCCCGGCTGGTGGCTTTATTGTCTATGGTGGCATCATCATCATTGGCCGTTGCTTTTATTGCCTGTTTCTGTGCATCGGTCAATACCACCTTGTAATTGACCGATTTTGAGGCGAACGCTTTTGGCCATCCACCGTAAGTTTTCTGGTAAACAAGCATTTTTTCTGCTATCGTATCGGTTTGAGCCTGTCCGTAACTTATACCGGTCATCAATATCATCATCTTAACGATGGTCACCCGCCTGAGCGCAGTTTTCACCCAAATTCTTGTTTTCATATTTCCCGGTGTTTTTGCAAGCATTATGTATCCACGGTACAAACAATCTTTATATTGTAGTGCAGAGTTAGAATGTTTTTTTTTGATCACTTTTTTTTAACGCAAACTTAACCATTAAACTGTAAACTGACTTTTGCAAGTCGTCACCCTTTTAGAAAACTGAACTATCTTGCTCAATCAAAACTGGTTATGCTTTAAAACAGCAGTGTAAAAGTGGTATATTAATGAGAACTACAGTGTACAACCACGTCCTCAACTTAAAGAATTATTAGATAAATTATAAATTTTTAACAATTACTGTATTTTGTACATTCTGCCTGCAATCCCTCAATGCCCAACCTAATACTTCGCAGTTGACAGCCGGAAAACACCATCATCACCAACAACGATTTCTCCGGCAAGGATTACCCAGGAAAAGATCCGAACATCAAAGTTGGCACTTACAAAGACGCTGCCGTAACCTTTAATAGGTTTTACGAAACACCGGGAAATTTTTGCCAACGATCAGGAATATCTGGGTAGAAAATATGGATGTTGAAAAGGGCGGCAACTTTGGAATATTTGTACATGCATATAAGGAATCACCGGTACAAAACCTGACGATGGTGAATTGTACTATTCGTGGTGTAAAAACACCGTTGCAAATTGATTATGTGAAAAATGTCCGGCTGGATAACGTGGTTATTAATGACAAGGTAGCAGTAGTGCCGGATCAATTTAAAACTACTGATTGATAATCAGGGCAAACTTGTTTTGAGATTTCTCAATACCTCTTGAATGTATATTTGTACATAGTCTAAAACCAACAAAGCGTTATGAAAGACAGTATAAAAAAAGATCACCAGGATTTCGATCTCACGCGTTTCAGGGAAGTACAGGATGATGTTTATGCTTCGGTGATCAAAGAATTAAAAGCAGGAAAAAAACGTACGCATTGGATGTGGTTTATTTTTCCCCAGGTAGAGGGATTGGGCCAGAGTAGCATCTCCAGGCACTATGCAATCAAAAGCCGGCAGGAGGCCATCGCCTATCTTATTGAGCCGTTACTTGGTAAACGGTTGATAGAATGCGCGACTGCCCTATTGCAAATAGAAGGCAGGTCAGCAAAGGAAATTTTCGGATATCCTGATGATCTCAAACTGCATTCAAGCATGACCTTGTTTAATATCGTTGCGCCGGAACAACCGGTGTTTGGCCAGGTGCTGCAAAAGTATTTCAACAATAATAAAGATGCCCGCACTGTTGAAATTTTGAAAACCTTGTAAACTCA
>JBBPYM010000213.1:0-7275 GCA_038199905.1 Chitinophagales bacterium
ACCTATTCTATTAATCCCGATGGCTCGATAGAACAGGTATCATTAAAAGTAAAGGATGGTGCTGAATCTGTTTTAGATTTCGATGACATGATACTAAGGCCGGTAAAAGAAATAAAACAGGACTCAGCACAATTAAGACGATCTATTACAGAAGAGTTTGCTACTCACCCTGAAGGAACTTTTGCCGTCGCCTTCAAAGACCTTTCGACTGGCAAACAGTTTTTTATGAATGAGCACGATGTTTTCCATGCTGCCAGTACCATGAAAACGCCGGTGATGATAGAAACCTATAAGCAGGCGGCTGCCGGCAAATTCAAGATCACCGATTCGGTAATTGTAAAAAATAAATTTGTAAGTATTTTCGATGGCAGCTCCTATTCATTAGACTCTATAGACGACAGTGAGCACGACCTGTACACGAAGATCGGCAACAGGCTTCCACTGTACGATGTGCTGCACCGCATGATCACAATGAGCAGCAACCTGGCCACCAATAATGTTGTTGACCTGGTAGGAGCAAAAAATGCAAATGCAACCATGCGCACGCTGGGTGTTAAAGACATGCAGGTGCTCAGGGGTGTAGAGGATGGCAAGGCCTATGACAGAGGAATGAACAACACTACCACCGCTTACGACCTGATGCTGGTTATGGAAAGTCTTGCCCTTGGCAAAGCGGTTAATAAAGAAGCCTCCGACGCGATGATCAAAATAATGATGGAGCAGCATTTCCGGGACAAGATTGCCAGGAAGCTGCCGGCGGGGGTAATTGTTGCAAGCAAGAGTGGTTCACTAACGGGTGTATCCCACGATTCAGGGATTGTGTTTTTACCCGACGGCAGAAAATATGTAGTGGTTCTACTGTCAAGGAATGTGCAGAGTTATGACGATGTAAACAAAACGCTTGCAAATGTTTCCAGGCTAATTTACGATTACTTAAAATAAACGATGGACACAGCAATTGTACTTACAGGTGGTTTATTAAAACCGGTGACGCCAAAACGGCGCATGGCCTTATACGGGAGAGCAACCGATTTAGAATAGTTGGAATTGTGGATGAAAAAGATGCCGGCCAGGATGCCGGAATGTTACTGGATGGCAAACATCGTGGTATTCCTGTTTTCAAGAATATTGCTGAGGCGTTGCGGTTAAACCCGGACTATTGTGTGGTGGGCGTTGCAACAACAGGCGGTATTTTCCATAACTCAATGAGCATGGATGTTAAGCAGGCGATTGAAAACAAAATTTCAATTGTGAACGGCCTTCATGATTATCTAACGGAACGCGCCGACATCGTTGAGCTTGCTGAA
This sequence comes from Chitinophagales bacterium, assembly GCA_038199905.1. Taxonomy (GTDB): domain Bacteria; phylum Bacteroidota; class Bacteroidia; order Chitinophagales; family Chitinophagaceae; genus JADCRZ01. The sequence goes on from JBBPYM010000213.1 coordinate 1,308, forward strand.
AAGAGTGGCGCCAGGCTGATAGATATCAGGAAACCAAAAAATCGAAAAGATCTCAGCTTCTGGACCGGCGATATCTTCAAAAGCAAAGCTATTATAGCCGTGCTGGGAACGAACTGCTCCATGGGGAGGCATACTACCACAAGGTTTCTGCTAAACGACTGCCAGGCTGAAGGGATAAATGCGCAGATGATCTATACGGGTCAAACGAGTTGGCTGCAGGGTGGTAAGTATGGAAATATTTTTGATTCTACCTTCAACGATTTTGTATCGGGAGAACTGGAAAATGCTGTACTCAAGGGATATGGTCACTCCGAACTAACCTCGGTGCGTCTTTCAGCACAACTGCCCTTTGAGGTTGACGTTCTAGTTTGAAAGACCGCGTAATTAATACCCTGTGTTGCCTGCGATATTCTCGTTGGTCTGCCTGATGCTGGTAATTGTTACCATTATCCGCTATCCTTTGCAGTCACTTATAGGAATGTTATTAATTCTTTCCGGTGCACCGGTTTAATATTATTATATTAGGAAAGATAAAAGGCTTTCAAACAAATACATAACAAGTATGGATTATTCTAACTATCGTAAAGGCACAGCCGCAGTTTGGGGCGGTGAAGGAGATTTAAATGTCAAGGGTGCAGTTACAGCACCAGTTACCAGCAGTGTTGCTTTCTCCTATACAGATCTCGATGAGTGGTACGATGTTGCCACCGGGAAAGCTAGCGGTTTTATTTACAGCAGGAACACTAACCCCACCGTTGCGGTTCTGGAAGAAAAGATTCGCTTGCTGGAAGGCGCTGAAGCAGCTACTTCTTTCGCCACTGGAATGGCCGCTATCAGTAATACCCTGTTTACTTTTTTAACTCCGGGTAAAAGGGTTGTTTCCGTTAAAGACACTTATGGCGGCACGAGCAAAATATTTCTCGACTTTCTGCCCGTTTATAATGTTGGTGTACAACTTTGCAATACCACCGAACATGAGCAACTGGAAGCTGAAATTGCCAAAGGCTGCGACCTTGTATATCTTGAAACGCCTACCAATCCTACTCTAAAGATCATTGATATAAAGAGGCTTACGGCAGCCGCCAAAAAAGTAGGCGCTATCGTTGTGGTCGATAATACTTTCGCAACGCCTATAAACCAGAACCCCCTGCAGCTAGGTGCTGACCTGGTTGTTCATAGCGCCACCAAATTTTTATGCGGCCATTCTGATGCTATGGGCGGACTGCTTGCTGGAAACGCTGACCTTGTTAAAAAGGTTTTCCATTTCCGTGAGATCAATGGCGCAAGCCTGCAGGCAGATCCTGCATATATGATCGCGCGTGGCATGAAAACCCTGGAGCTGAGAATAGAAAGACAAAATGTGTCCGCACTAAAAATCGCGACTTACCTGAAATCACATAACAAAATAAAAGATGTGTTTTATCCCGGACTTGAATCTCATATAGGACACGATATCGCGAAAGGGCAGATGCGGGGGTTTGGAGGAATCATGAGCTTCGCGCTGGATGGTAGTTATGAGCAGGTAAAAAAGTTCTTACCGAAGCTAAAGCTAGTTCACCTGGCAGCAAGCCTCGGTTCTGTGAGTACACTTGCAGGACCGCCACGAACTACCAGTCATGTTGAGCTTACTGAAGAGCAGCGCAAACTGTTAGGGATACCCGAAAGCTTGATACGGTATTCTGTAGGAATTGAGAATGTCGATGACCTGCTGGGAGACCTGGAAGCGGCTCTGAAAGAAATTTGATTACATGTTTGATGTATTTTTCTAACCACACTGGCAAAGCCAGGCACCGGGGTGAGCATGCAAGGGAGATTATCCTTCGCGGCCCTCAACGCAGTTTTGCTGCCATCCTCGGTTGAAAAAATAGAAGCACTAATATCAAAACTAAATAATGAAAAAGACCTCCCTCGCACTGCTACTGGTAACCCTCCTGCAATCTGCAATAAGCCAGGATATACAACAAATACTACCTACAGTTGACAGCCTCTACAAAGCGTTCTCTATAAACAACAACCTGCCAGGCATGGCTTATGGCATCGTTTATAATGGGAAGCTGATAAAATCAGGCGGCACCGGTTCCATCAATATACCAAAAAACTATTCCGCAGACAGCAGTTCCGTTTTCCATATCGCTTCCATGACGAAAAGTTTTACAGCCATGGCCATCCTCCAGCTTCGTGATAAAGGTAAACTCAGGCTTGATGACCCTGCCTATCTTTATATCCCTGAATTAAAAAATCAAAAGCTGGCTTCCGCAGATGCGCCATCCATAACCATCCGCAACCTGCTCACCCATTCTGCCGGTTTACCGGAAGATAACCCCTGGGGTGATCGCCAACTGGCCATTAGCGACGCCGACATGATCGCGATGATCAAAAAAGGGATATCTTTTTCCAATCCCCCAGGTGTGGATTACGAATACAGTAACCTGGGTTTTGCCATGCTGGGTTATATTATTAAGAAGGTTACAGGTCAGGGTTATGTTGATTATATCACACAAAACATCCTGCTGCCTTTGGGTATGAAAAATACCTATTTTGAGTACGATAAAGCGGCTGAAAACAAATTGGTTCACGGTTACAGGTTCGTAAACGGATCCTGGGCAGAACAGCCCATGTTGCACAATGGAGCATACGGAGCAATGGGCGGGATGCTCACCACAATGGAAGATTTTGCCAAATATTTATCAATGCACATGTCTGCCTGGCCGCCTGCTGCTGACACAAAAAATTATGTATTACGAAAAAGCTCCCTGCGTGAAATGCATAAACCCTGGCAGCTTCGCGGCATGGATACTGCGTTTAGATATAACCGTGGTGCTCCCTGCCCGATAATGACTGGTTACGGTTATGGGCTCCGCTGGAGTAAAGACTGCGAAGGTAAGACCATGGTCGGACATAGCGGTGGCTTACCGGGCTTTGGCACTAACTGGTTGTTCATGCCTGAATATGGCGTTGGCGTGATTTGTTTTGCCAACAGCACTTATGCTCCCGTAACTTCATTGAATACATTCATCCTGGATACCATTGTTAAGTTGGCACATTTACGACCACGACAGCTATCTGTTTCTCCGGTACTCGAACAGCGTAAGAATGAGTTGATCAAATTGCTTCCAAACTGGGTCAACGCTGAATCTTCCGGCATCTTTGCAATAAATTTCTTTGACGACTATTTTATCGATTCGCTGAAAAAGGACGCCGCTACGGTGTTCGCCAGGGCAGGTAAGATCACCGGTGTTAAACCTTTCGTCGCCGAAAACAATTTAAGAGGATATTTTATTATGGAAGGAGAGAAAGCCAACGTTAAACTATATTTCACCCTGACCCCGGAAACGCCCGCTTTAATACAAGAGTACAAAATCAGCAGTATCCCCAGATGATTTACTGTCAAGAGATTTTCTGAGGCTCTTTGCGTCTCTCTGCGCTTCCTCTCAGCGTACTTTGCGGTTAAAAAAAAGCAGACTTACATCGACATCATCCGCACTTCATTCATAAATTTCCACACTTGGGTCATATAAATGCTACTTTTGGATTACCAGGATAGATGACTACTATGGACAAGCTGAGGATAAAATTGCCAATAAACTGGTAACCGGAGATTTCAGCATGGCAGGTCAAACCCATATGATACAGTTCCCTGCAAAGATTGATTACATAGCTGACAGCCTGAAACTCCATGCTGAATTTAAGATCAACCGCGCCAAACGGGGATGACGAAATATACTGATCCTTCCGCAGCCGACTATATCTTACCCAAAGCTGACATTAGGTTAAAGGTAGAGGCCGGAATAAAGCAAAAAAAAGATTTGGCTATTATAATAAATAAGCAGCAGGCACCTTAGGTACCTGCTGCTTATTTATTTTGGCAACCTCGCCAGATTTTACCGAAGACGTTCTATTCCTAAATCCGCAAGAACAAGTATTCCTACCTGGATATTTATGTCATAGCCTATTCCCAATAATAAATTTTAAAAGATCAAAAAACATCATTTACTTTGCAGTTCAAAGTACTTTTAAATCGCGCTAATTTGAAATCGATCACGCTCACCACCCGCTTATGGCTGCTTACAAGTATCGTATTGGGCGTTGCTTTTCTTATATATAGTCTCTCCAATCATGCATTCATGCCGCCCTGACTAGCGCCGGTGGCAACGATCGTTTCTTTGTTCGGCAGCCTGCCGGTGTGGCTCACGATGCTGATCGCACTACCTCTTCTAAAAAAGTCACCCTCAACTACCAATAGCAAAATCCTAATCCTGGTTTTTATAAACACTGTATGTTGCGCAGTGTACGGTATTGGCTATGCCCTCACTTATGGCATCAGCGCAGGCGACAAACTATTAACGAACTGGGCAGTAGCAACCGGCGTCTTATCAGCATGCGCGCTAATAGCCATGCTGCTTTCCTCGGCAAAGATTTTATTATTCTTCAACACAAACAATCCATCATCATTAAAACAACCATCACAAATGGAAACAAGTCACGACTACATTAAACAGCCCGGCAATAGCCAGGGTGGATCAAACAAAATTCTTATAAAATCCCTTATCACGGGTGCGCTGATCCTGGTGATGCTGATACCCACCATTTTTATTAGCAACCTGGTAACCGAGCGCCAGGAAAGACAGTCACACGTAACCGCCGAAGTAAGCGACCGTTGGGCAAAAGCCCAGGTATTGAGTGGACCTTATATATACCTGCCCTATAAAACTGTGAGGCTTGATGAACATAAAAAACCCGTTGAAGACTTTAATCATCTTATCATCATACCAGACAAACTGGATGTAAACGGCCAGGTATCGCATGAACTCAGACAGCGGTCCATTTATAAAGTGCTGTTGTACAAAGCCAGTTTACGCAACACGGGAAATTTTGAATTTAAGTTACCGAAAATAACTTCGCATAGCGTCATCCAATGGCAGGATGCAAAAATATGCTACAACCTTTCCGACCTCAAGGGAATAGAAGAAAGGCTGGTGATAAATTTCAATGGCGCCACCTACGAGTTATCCCCGGGACTGCCTTCAGAAGAGATTGGCAAACCTGGCTTGTCGGCACCTATCTCATTGGTTGCCGCAGACGAAGGAAAAGGTCTGGCATTTATTATCAACCTGAAGATTAAAGGCAGTGAGCAATTGCATTTTATCCCACTCAGTGGCGACAGTCGCTTTACTCTTCAGTCAACATGGGCCAATCCGTCATTTGATGGTAACAACCTGCCATCAACCAGGTCGGTTTCCGACAAGGGGTTCACTGCTACCTGGAACTTTAATAAGGCCAATCTTCCCTTCGGTACCATCCTGCAGGATTTTAAATTCGATACTTCGAGCCTGGCTTTTGGTGTAACCATGATCCAGCCCGCAGATGGTTATGCAAAAACAGATCGCTGCATTAAGTATGCTATTTTATTCATAGGACTAACCTTTTCATTATTCTTCATCATTGAATTGCTGCAGAAGAAACCGGTGCACCCCGTTCAATATATACTGATCGGTTTAGCACTGATAATTTTTTATACTTTACTGCTTTCTTTTAGCGAGTTTATTGTTTTTGATCTGTCTTATCTTTTCGCAGCGCTGGCCACCATATCATTGATCAGTAGCTATGCATACGGTCATTTTAGAAGCCTTAAAACTGCCGGAATTTTTGGCGGAGTACTGTCATTATTATATGGTTTTACTTTTGTATTGATCAGGCTTGAAGACACTGCATTATTGATCGGAAGCATCGGGCTATTTATTATAATTGCCATTGCAATGTATGCCAGCAGAAAAATTAACTGGTATGGAGAGCCGAAGGTGGCGACAGGTGGATAGAACGGGCTATCAGCTATCAGCTATCAGCTATCGGCTAGGAATGCCATACACTTAACTGCTATGGTGTTTAGGTTGCGGGTTGCGGATAAAATTTAAACGCATTTTGATGAACATCCATAATGTAAACGATGTTTGGGTAAAAGCTTTAGGCC
>JBBPYM010000214.1:0-2745 GCA_038199905.1 Chitinophagales bacterium
CATGTTCAAAAATCATCTTAAAATCGCGTTTCGAAACCTTGCAAGGAATAAGGCTTTCTCTTCAATAAACATCTCCGGCCTTTCCATTGGCCTGGCTACCTGCATGATCATTACGCTATTCATACAAAATGAACTGAGTTATGACCGGTTCAACGAAAAAGCAAACCAGATTGTCAGGGTCATTTTCAGGGGAAATGTACAGGGTCAGAAAATGAATGAATCGCATGTTATGCCGCCTACTGCCCAGGCATTGAAGGCAGACTATCCCGAAGTATTAGAAGCCACCCGTTTAAGAGATTACGGCAGACCACGTGTTAAATATGGCGAAAAAATTTACCGCGACGATGCCTTCGCTTTTGTTGATCCGAATTTTTTCAATGTATTCACTTTGCCGTTTATTAAAGGCGATCCTAAAACTGCACTTTCACAACCCAATTCAATTGTAATAACAAAAAGACTGTCAGAAAAATATTTCGGCAATGAGGACCCTATCGGCAAACTGCTGACATTTGTCGACGGTAATAATACCTGCAGAATTACCGGCCTTATCGCTAACGTTCCCGAACATTCGCATTTTCAAATGGATATGTTCGTGTCAATGACCGGGCTTCCAGAAGCAAACAGCAACTCATGGATGGAATCTGATTTCTACACATACCTCGTTCTGCCGAAGGGGTACGATTACAAAAAGCTGGAAGCGAAGATGCCGCAAGTAGTCGAGAAGTATATGGGCCCCCAGATGCTGGAAAACATGGGTATCAGCCTGGGAAAGTTCCGCGAAAAAGGTGATAACATCGGTCTTTACCTGCAACCTTTAACCGACATACATCTTTACTCCAATTTCGCTTACGACCTTAGTCCCCCCGGCGATATACGATATATCTATATTTTTGGTGTGATCGCCATTTTCATGTTGTTCATTGCCTGTATCAATTTTATGAATCTTTCCACAGCCAGTGCTTCCCGCAGGTCGAGGGAAGTTGGAATTCGGAAAGTGTTGGGCTCCCTTAAACAGGATCTTATTCAACAATTTCTTGTAGAATCTCTGCTCCTGACAGCCGCAGCATTGGCGCTGGCAATTGCGTTTGTGTACCTCGGCCTGCCAATATTTAATTCACTTTCCAACAAGCATCTGTCGCTAAACATCTTAGATAACCCCTGGATACTTCCCATATTACTGCTGATAGGCCTGGTCACGGGGTTGTTGGCCGGAAGTTATCCTGCTTTTTTCTTATCATCCTTCAATCCTGTTTCAGTTTTAAAAGCACGTTTTACTTCCAGCAAAAAAACAAATGGCTTGCGCAGCGGGTTGGTGGTATTCCAGTTTTTTGTATCCATTATACTTATCATCAGCACAACGGTTGTTTATAAACAGCTCTACTTTATCCAACACAAGAAATTAGGTTATGATAAAGACCAGGTAATAGTGCTGCCGGACACTTGGATGCTGGGGGGCCAAAAGGAAGAACTGTTTCGTCAGCAGCTCTTGCAGGACCCCAGGGTGGCAAGTGTAAGCGTTTCGGGCTTTTTGCCGGCCGGGCAGTCCAATAATAATAACTACTTTGTAAATCCGGATGATAACCCCTCCCAGATGCATAAAACATTAAAATACGATGTAGATTACGAGTACATCCCAACGTTAGGAATGGAGATGCTCGCGGGTAGAAATTTTTCCAGGCAATTTCCAACAGATTCTTCCAGCGTCATCATTAATGAAACAGCGGCAACGGCCTTGGGGTGGGGTGATAAGGCGATAGGCCACACCATTACACATACTGTCAGGCCCGGCGATTATAAAACCTACACAGTGCTCGGGATAGTAAAAGACTTTCATTTCAAATCGCTGCACGAGCTCATTACTCCACTCGTGATGATGATGGGAAATAATACGGGCACACTGATTGTGAAAACCAAAACCAAAGATCTTTCCGGGCTTTTAACGAGTATGGATAATCGCTGGAGCGCCCTTACTTCTGAGGCACCGTTTTCTTATTCATTCTTAGACGAACGATTTAAAAATACGTATAAAGCAGAACAGACAACCGGCACCATCCTGGCGATATTTGCGGGACTTACAATATTTGTTGCCTGCCTCGGTCTTTTTGGCCTTGCTACTTTTACTGCTGAACAGCGGAACAAAGAAATTGGCATACGCAAAATACTAGGGGCAACCGTCACAGGCATCTTCACAATGCTTTCAAAGGATTTTTTAAAGCTCGTTAGTTTGGCATTTGTCATCGCCTCCCCGATAGCTTGGTTCATTATGAAAGAATGGCTACAGGATTTTGCTTACCCGATTTCATTAAGCTGGTGGATATTTCTGGGCGCGGCCCTGGCAGTGTCGTTGATAACTATCGTAACAATCAGCTTCCAGGCCCTCAAGGCAGCGCTTGTAAATCCCGTGCGAAGTTTACGCGCTGAATAAAACATTTTATGATAAGGAACTATTTGGAAATTGCATGGAAAAATCTCATCAAAGGCAAGTTCTATGCTTCAGTAAATATCATTAATTTGTTGGCGGGTATTGTTTTCACCATGCTACAATAGCCGACAAATAACCTTGTTTCATTAGATCGATAGCTCCTCGCAAAAAATGAGTTGCAGGCTTTTGTATGCCTTATTGTGAAACTTTGTCGTTAAATCCCTAACTTGATGCATAATTCTTCATCAACTATTTTGATAAACATGAACAATTCTATCAACCGAAAAGCATTTATCAGGCAAGGTGGGGCAGCCGCCCTGAGC
>JBBPYM010000215.1:0-3661 GCA_038199905.1 Chitinophagales bacterium
AAACACACAGGAACCACAAGGTTGGTACATTCGCTTTGTTTAGGAACGATGGCACGATAAGAAACAGGGTAAGGTGGAAAATTTCCCACCTCAACATTACCTTCATTTTTCACCATGCCATTTTCTACAATTCGCTGGATGTTGTGACTGTCCATTCCGTAAGCTGCCTGCCCGATGCTGTCTGCAACTCTTTCTATGCCCAGGCAATTACGTTCCGTCATAACATATTCTCCCACCATGCGCCTTGCTTCCCGGACATACAACTGCGGCGTGAAGTTACCAAAGGCTTTAAATTCATCTTTTGGATATCCCCAGTGGCTCACAAACTCCTGCAACTCTTCGGGCACCCGCTTGTCTGTCTTCATAAAATACAATAGTCCCTTGGTATATGAAACATGGTCCTCATAGATTTTTTTTCTCTGCTGGTAACTACCTTCTGGCCAGTCGTAGTTCATGCCAATCATGTCTGTTGAAAAGGCCCCGCGGTTGTTGATGTCGGTCTTGCGATTTGGCATCGGGCTCCAGATAAAGTAGTCATTAATTTTACGCATGGTCGGCTGTGCCGGGAACAGTCGAACGAGTAGTTCATATTTTGTGGAATCGTAGCCTGCAGGGCGGGTGATAGGGATACTGTTTTCCACACTATCTGTAAGGCATATGCGTATATTATAGGTTTGTACTTTTTTATCTCCTGTTCCGGTGGGAGAACTTTTTGCCTTACTAATTCCCCAAACAAGTCCGCTTGTTGGAACACCTGGTACCTTGTAAGGATCAACGCCATCAGGAAACTGGTGAAAACCTGATTGCTTATGGTATACTGGTAACTGGAAGCCGCTCAGGGTTTCATTGTATTTCTTATTATCCTCACGACCTACTGTAAACGAAACGCCGGCCATCGCCAACAGGTCACCTTCATAAGTGCAGTCGATGAATTGTTTCGCATGAACAGTTGTTAGTGTTGATTTTGGCGATTCCGGATCTCTCACAAGTATTGATTGGATGACTTTACCACTTTTATTTACCTTGATAAGTTGTTGTTGAAACAGCACATCAACATTGCCTGCTTTAATATAGTCCTGTATGACTTCCTCCGCTACCCGCGGCTCAAAATTCCATTGTTCATCAATGCCATATTTTGCGCCAACTCGTTGATAGAATTGTTTGGCCAGCCCGGTTATTGCCTGCTTGTTGCCGATGTCAGTTTTGCCTAAGCCGCCTGTGGTAAGGCCTCCGAGCATTCTGCCTGGTTCTATAAGCAGCACTGACTTCCCACACTTTCTTGCGGTATAGGCTGCGATTACACCCGCGGCGTTTCCACCATAGATGCAAACGTCCACAGTGTGTTCTTGTATCGATTTTATTGGTCCCCTACCAGCAAATGATGTTAGGCAAACGCCAATGAAAAGGATGAGAATCGAAACGGATTTGAATTTCATAATCTTTATTTTTTAGTTTTCAATCTTTGCGAAAAAACGCTATCTAACGTTAGACCTCTGCTTTCCTGATCCATCGTTTCTTAAGGCATGCTCATTTACTCTCCAGTGAGCTTCTGTTTTTGCTCGAGTAGTTTAGCTTTTAATTTTTCATAACTCACTTGCTGAACATTTATGTTTTCATCAATAGCCATTGATGCGGCCGTTGCAGCAGACTCGCCAAGGATCATGAATACAGGTTCCATCCTGATAGAGCCAAAGGCAATATGTGAACTGGAAAGACATACCGGTACGAAAAGATTTTTGCACTCTGATTCTTTGGGTACAATCGATTTATAGGCTATTCCGTAAGGCTTTGGCGCATGTACGCCGATATCGCCTTCGTTCTGTACAAATCCATCTTCCTTAACATAACGTTGCGTATTGTGAGAATCCAGTGTGTAAGAGCCCATGCCAATGGGGTCAGGAACTGGCTTTCTTGCAAGGATCTCATTTTCTGTCATCACGTAATCACCTACCATCCTACGTGCTTCACGAACATACAGTTGGTGCGGCCAGTTGCCATTATCGGTAAATTCGTCCTTAGCCAATCCCCAGGTATTAAGTTCCTTTTGAACATCGGCGGGCATCCTTGGGTCCGTTGCCATAAAGTACATTAATCCCTTCTGGTAGGTTTCGTGTTCCTTTATGATCTCGCGGCGTCTTTCGTAAGTAGCATCGGGATAATCGTAATTCATGCCGATATTGTCTGTGCTGAAAGGGCCATGATTATTGGTATCTGTTTTCCAGTTTGGGATGAAATCGTATTTATCAAAGAGTTCCCCCCACCCTGCGTTGAACACTCTTATCAGCAGTTCGTATTGAGATGAATCATATCCTTCGGGCTTTGCAAAAGCTACCCTGTTCTCTGGCTTATTGGTAAGGCACATCCGAAAGCAATAGGTCTGGATTTTTTTGTCACCCTCTCCTTTGATGCCCGGCTTTTCCGCGGAGATACGTGGCAGCAGGCCACTGGTAGAGTCTCCTGGCACTTTATAAGGATCGATGTTTTTATTGAAATAATGACCATGCTGGAAAACCTCTGTTTGTACCCCATTCCATTCTTCATTATAAACACTGTTTGCCTCACGGCCGGTATGGTAACTAACACCCGCTGAAGCCATCAGGTCACCCTCATAAGTGGCATCAATAAACATCTTACCATTAAACATTTTGCCACTGAGCGTTTTCATCGAAACAATCTTACCGTCTTCGAGTGTTACGCCCTTTTCGCGATCGAGCCATTCATCACGCAATATGGTAAGTTCACTTTCCCGTACGAAATCCTCGAATACTTTTTCTGCTGCATGTGGTTCAAAAATCCACATCGTGCGTTCTGTACCATCCATTGCAGGAGTGCCCTGGCCCTTGTTGCCGTACTCGTCTTTTTTCTGCCATTTCCAGGCTGAGTCCTGCTGGTAATGCATGTATATCCTGTGATAAAACTCGCGTGCTAAACCACCGATCACTGATTTGTTTCCCGTATCTGTAAACCCTAGTCCGCCGGAAGATAGTCCGCCCAGGTGTTTGTCAGGTGAAATAATTATCACGGATTTGCCTAATTTCTTTGCCTGCATGGCTGCTACGATGGCTGAAGGAGTGCCACCATAAACAATAATGTCTGCTTCGAAAGTATTTTTATCGGTATTCGACTTGCAGGCTGAGAGCGCTACTGCAATGCAAAGCATTTGAAGGACAATTCGGATCTTTATCATGTAGTCTGTTTTATAATTGTGTTATGTTTAAGCGTTGATTACCGGGTAGCCATCGGCTGATAGCTGACAGCTGATAGCTGGTAGCTGACAGCTTCTCACTGCTCCGCTACCAGCAACACCGCGTCGGCTACAATCGTTCCGTCGGCACCTTTGTTTGAAATTTCTACATAGGCTTTCTGACCCTTAAGTAAGTTGTACTTTCCAATCGGTACCCACTCACCTGATGTCTGGCCTATTACCTGGACCTCTGATTTTTTGATGATCGTTTCTTTTTCCTGCTTACCGTCAAATACCTTCACTGGCGTTTGCTCGGCACCGTTACCACGTTTTTGAAAATAGGTATAAATATGGTAATTACCGGCTTTATTTATTACCGGAGTGAACCTTACTGATTTTTCGCCTTTTGTAGCTGTACTATCCGATAAGAAGGTAGGCCCGTATCCGCCTCGTTTTCCCTTGCTCCATGATCCCTTG
>JBBPYM010000216.1:0-4198 GCA_038199905.1 Chitinophagales bacterium
ATTTGAAATAAATAAAGCAATTTCTTCTTTTACCACATGCTATTCAGTCCTGACCTGCCGCGTGTTCCATATCCAAAATCAGCCAAAAAACATTATCTCATCATAATTGTATAAAATCGTAAATATTTCCGTGAACGAATTGCTTTCTTTACATTACAACATTGTTATGGGCTATGGCATGATTTTCACAGTTAACAAACTAAATACCGGTATTATACATACTAATTCCTTTCCGCTTAAAATTCTAATATGTACAAAGACGAGGTTTTTAGAGAAGAGATATCAAAGGCTTCAGACTTCAAGTTCAGTAGCAAAGTAGCCAAGGTGTTTGACGATATGGTTAATCGATCTGTGCCATATTACGATGAAATGCAAAGGATGATTGCTGAAATAGCTGCTGACCAATATATTGAGGGCACCAATATTTACGATCTTGGCTGCTCTACCGGAACAACCATGATTCTTATGGACCAGACCGTACCTAAAAATATCCGTTTTGTCGGAATTGACGATTCAGTAGAAATGCTTGCCAAATGCGACACAAAACTGCAGGATGCAGGCTTTACGCGTCCCTATGATTTGCAGGTAGCCGACCTGAACGCGACTGTGCCCATTGAAAACGCCTCGGTAGTTTTGCTGTGCCTGACACTCCAGTTTGTAAGACCTATTTACAGGGAAAAACTATTGAAAACGATATTTAAAGGCATGGCCCCAGGTGGTGCATTAATAATTGTGGAAAAGATCCTCGCAGAAGACAGCATGTTCAACCGGGATTTTATAAAATATTATTATGATCTCAAGCGCCGGCACCATTATAGCGAAATGGAAATTTCACAAAAGAGAGAGGCTCTGGAAAACGTGCTAATCCCTTATAAGTTGAGCGAGAACATCCTGATGTTAAAGGAAGCGGGGTTTCATCATTGCGAGGTTTTCTTTAAATGGTACAATTTTTCCGGTATCATTGCAAAAAAGAATATTCATGATTGAGATAGGCAACTTCTTCTTTCGGTATAGGAACATACTTTTTATTTTTTTATACCTGGCCTTATTTATCCCCTCACCAGGTTTATTTTCAGAAGGATTTTTTGGCCAGCATTATTATTATTATCCTATCATAATAGGGCTTTTTGTAACTGTATCAGGCCAGGTAATAAGAGGCGCAACGATCGGTCTGGCGTATATTATCAGGGGAGGAAAGGATGGCCATGTTTATGCTGAAGAACTTGTTACCCAGGGAATTTTTAAACACTGCAGAAACCCCTTATACGTTGGGAATATCTTAATGCTTGTTGGCGTAGGCATCTTGTCTAATTCTTTATTATACCTGGTAGTGCTGATCCCTATATTCCTGCTGATCTACCATGCAATTGTTCTTGCTGAAGAAAATTTCCTGCGGAAAAAATTTGGCGCCTCCTTCGAAGCATATTGTAAAAGAGTTAACAGGTGGATACCTAATCCATCAGGGATTGGTAAAACCTTTGAAAGCATGCAGTTTAATGGTAAACGTTGGCTTTTAAAAGAATACAACACACAATATGTGTGGCTGAGTGGTATAACACTGATACTGTTGCTGACTTATCCGCAACTAACAGACTATGATGTTGATCTTCGAAACATGCTTCTCATAATTTTGCTTCCTGTTCTTTTGATTGGCTATTTAATAGTGAGATACCTTAAAAAATCAGGTAAATTGACCGAATGATTAATAGCTTCAATACTATTAGTAATTCGCATTCAGACACTAATTTTTACAGATAATTTGTTCAGAGGCAAACGGCTGATCGCCGATAGCTGACGGCTGATAGCTTAAAGCTTATTATCTTTGCACCTATGCATTATGTATCAGTGGAAGGACTGGGCAAGTCTTACGGTGTTAAGCCCCTATTTAAAAATATTTCGTTTCATATTGAAGAAGGTGACAAAATTGCCCTTGTGGCCAAAAATGGTTCCGGGAAGTCTACACTCCTTAAAATATTAGCAGGCAAAGAAACCGCGGAGAGCGGAAAAGTATGGATACACAAAGATGTAACCATTGCACTGTTTGAGCAGGACCCGGTTTTTGAAGAACAGAAAACCGTACTCGATAATATCTTTCACCATGAGCACCCGATAATCAACGCAATCAAAAACTATGAAATGATCGGTGAAGAAGGTGATGTGGATAAAATAACCGACGCCATCGTTGAAATGGATGAACTGAATGCCTGGGACTTCGATACAAAAGTTAAACAGATACTCGGTAAACTTAATATTCACCAACTGCAACAACTCGCAGGCACCCTTTCCGGCGGAGAGCGTAAAAGGGTTGCCCTTGCCAAAACACTTATTGACATTGGCTTTGAACACAAACATGTGTTGCTCATAATGGATGAGCCAACCAATCACCTGGATGTTGAAATGGTGGAATGGTTAGAGCATTATCTTAGCCAGGAAAAGGTAACCCTGCTGATGGTTACCCATGACCGCTACTTCCTGGATGCCGTGAGCGAAGAAACATGGGAACTTGACCAGGATTACCTCTATGTGTACAAAGGTGATTATGAAAACTTCATGGAAAAGAAGGCGGCAAGAATGGAAAGTGAATTTGCCACTATCGACAAAGCTAAAAATTTGTACAGGAAAGAGCTTGAATGGATGCGCAAACAGCCAAAGGCACGCACAACAAAATCCAAGAGCCGCATAGATTCCTTCTACCAGGTTGAAGCCGTAGCGAAACAGAAGTTAGACACCCAGCAACTTGAACTCAACGTAAAAATGAGCAGGCTGGGAGGCAAAATAATTGAACTCAAAAAGGTAAACAAAAGTTTTGAGGACAAGGTGATTATGAAAGGTTTTGATTACACGTTTAAGAAAGGTGACCGTATCGGTGTCATCGGTAAAAACGGCGTGGGCAAATCCAGTTTTCTGCATATTCTGCAAGGACAGGAACAGCCAGACAGTGGGAAAGTTAACATCGGGGAAACGGTTATATTTGGCAACTACGCGCAACAGGGATTAGAAATCAAGGAAGACAAAAGATTAATAGAGTTTGTGAAGGACATTGCTGAACATTTTCCGCTTGCAGATGGCAGTTCCTTAAGCGCGGCGCAATTCCTGAATTTATTTTTGTTCCCCCCCGAACAGCAGTATACCTATATTTCAAAATTAAGTGGTGGTGAGAAAAGAAGGCTGCACCTGTTATCTATTCTTTTCCGAAATCCTAATTTCCTCATCCTTGATGAGCCCACCAATGACCTGGATCTACAGACACTTGGAGTTTTAGAAAACTTCCTGAGTGAATACCAGGGTTGTATCATTATAGTGTCGCATGACAGGTACTTTATGGACAGGCTGGTAGAACATTTATTTGTATTTGAAGGAGATGGTGTTATCCGTGACTACCCAGGCAACTATTCGCTTTATCGTATATGGATGAAAGAACAGGAAAAACTCGTAACTGGTAATGATAACGCACCTGCAAAAGTGCAGGAGTCGAATTACACTTCTGTACACACAACCAAACAAGCAATTACAGACCCCGTAAAGAAATTGTCTTATAAGGAGAAACGTGAATTTGAGTTATTGGAAACTGAGATTGCCGCTTTGGGAAAGGAAAAAACTTTTATCACTGAAAAATTAAACTCGGCCAACACTTCTTTTGAAGAACTGCAGCAGTTGTCCCTACGAATTGGGCAGATTGATGCCCTTATTAACGAGAAAGAACTGCGGTGGCTGGAACTTAGTGAATAACTAATTTCAATAAAAAAACTGCTGACAAATACCGCCCAAGACTGGGTCTTTGACACTTTTAGATAGGCTTTTTTTTTCACATGGCACACAAAGGAGGCACAGAGGGTCTAGAAGAACATAACGATTTACAATCTTTCTCCTTTCAAAAATCAACAAAAGAGTTTTTCTGAATACTATCAAAAAGTTCTTGTGCACCTTGTGCCTTCTTAGTGTCCCTAGTGGTTAAAACCACTCCTCGCATAAAGTAAGCATAACAACAGCTTTTGTTATAAACTTTTAGGACTTAGATCCAAAAACTGTTTTGAGTATTTCACTAACCCTGGCCGCAGGATTTTTACGGATCTTTTTTTCTTCCTCACCTACATAATAAAATATTCCTTTCAAAGCCCTCTCAGTTACATATTCATTTATGTCTGAGGTAACCGGCGTGTGCGCAAACTTATTGTACAAAGTGAAAACCTCTTTCCAG
>JBBPYM010000217.1:0-10045 GCA_038199905.1 Chitinophagales bacterium
CCGCTACATTCAGTTTTGAGTTGGGACTGGTTACGAAACTCACTGATAAAATGTTTGCCGGTTTGCATGTCTACAACCCGGTTGGCGGACGGTATGGAACAAATTCTTCAGAAAAAATCGCCTCCGCATATTCGTTCGGGTTAGGATACGAAGTTTCGGATATAGTGCTTATCACAGGAACCATTATTAAGGTAGAGTCGCAGCTAGTAAATCTAAATATTTCTTTACAATATTCTTTTATGAAACAAGCTTTTCTCCGTGGCGGGATAACATCTGCAACAGGCAGTTATTATGCCGGGACCGGGTTGCGATGGAAAGAAATTACGCTTGCAGTAGCTGCGGACTGGCATGCCAGGATAGGCCTGACTCCGGGCCTGCTGCTTGTTTGTCAACTTTCAAAAAACAAACCCGAACAATGAAACGCATACTGATCATTGCTGTGTATCTTCTTCTTTATTCAACCTCATTCGCGCAGGAACAGGAGAATACCATCGCCGCGTTGGAGCGCCAGGCAGAGGCGCTGGCGGACGAGGAAGAGCCAGAGAATGAAGATGATTCCTTCCTGCAACAACTGGCGCATTTCAAAAAACACCCGCTTAACCTGAATACGGCGGAGGCCGCAGACTTAAAGGAGTTAATGTGGTTAGGTGATCTCCAGATAGAAAATTTACTTAGATATCGCCGGCTACTTGGCAACTTTCTGGATCTTTATGAAATACAGGCTATTCCTACGTGGAACACAAGCACCATCCAAAAACTACTTCCCTACATTACGGTAAACAAAGACAAGTCAGTTGTTGACGACATCAAAGAGCGATGGACAGCTGGTGAGCATAACATCATCCTAAGAAGCTCGTTGGTGTTGGAAAAATCTGTTGGTTATCAGAAACACCCTGATTCCGGCAATAGCTTTATGGGTAGTGGTAACAGGTTAATGATGCGGTATTCGTACAATTATAAAGGACTTTTAAAATGGGGAATACTGGGTGATAAGGATTCCGGCGAGCAGTTCTTTAAAGGGGCGCAAAAAAGCGGATTTGATTTTTATTCATTTCACCTTTACCTGTCGAAGATTGGATTGATCAGGTCATTGGTGTTGGGAGACTTTACTGTGAACATGGGCCAGGGCCTCATACAATGGCAAAGTATGGCCTTCAAAAAAAGCGCAGAAATCACTTCCATCAAAAGACAGGCAACTGTTCTTCGCCCATACACTGCACCTGGTGAATATAATTTCCACCGCGGTGCCGGTATCACCCTTCAAAAAGGAAGATGGGAAGGAACCGTTTTCCTCTCTTTGCGGAAACTAACCGGTAACCTCGAAAAGGATCCGGTAACAGACCAGGGACATATTTCTTCTATATCTGCATCTGGTTACCATCGTACTGCTAAAGAGTTGGAAGATCGTAACAACCTGCGCCAAATTACAACCGGCAGTTCACTCAGGTATTCTTTCAACGATCTGCATGTTGCCGCGAATGCTGTGTTTTATAAATTTTCACTGCCTTTACAAAAACAAGACAGGCCTTACAATCTCTTTGCTCCCAGAGGTAAAACATTTGCCAACGAGAGTGTTGATTACAGTTACACCTTTAGAAATTTTCACGTGTTTGGTGAACTGGCTGTTGACAAAGATCTGAACAAGGCATTCCTGAATGGACTGCTGGTGTCATTGTCTTTAGCGGCTGATCTCACCCTCGTGTATCGGTCAGTAAGCAGACGTTACCAAAGCTTTTACACAAATGCTTTTACAGAAAATTCAATGCCTGTAAATGAGCAAGGATTTTATGCAGGACTGAGCATCAGGCCTTCCGACCAGGTGAAAATTAATTTGTATACAGATGGATATTACTTTCCCTGGTTAAAGTACCGGGTGGATGCCCCTTCCGGTGGCCGGGAGTATTATGTACAATTGGCTTATAAACCGAACAAAGTAGTGGAAATGTATGGTGTTTTCAGGAAAGATGCAAAAGAACAGAATATTACTGCTGAAGGATTAACGGTAGGTGCGCCAGGAACCATTTCAAGGCAGAGCCTTCGCGTACATTGTAATGTCTCCATTAATCGATCGCTGGTAATGCGTAGCAGGGTAGAAACTATTGTTTACAATCACAAACAAGCTACTGCTGAAGAGGGATTTTTGATGTTATGTGATCTTTTATATAAACCTGCGCTCAAACCCTGGTCGGGTAATGTCAGAGTTCTTTATTTCGAAACAAGCGGATACAATTCAAGACTTTACGCCTTTGAAAACGACGTGCTATATAATTTTTCCATTCCTGCAGTGTTTGACAAAGGATATCGGTACTACCTTAATGCGAATATTAACATTTCGAAATGGGCTCACCGTTTTATCTCAAGAAAGACAAGTGTCGAATGCTGGGTTCGGACCGCACAAACATTGTACCCTGGAAAGAAATTAATTGGCTCAGGCGCGGACGAAATAAATGGAGATAAAAAAACCGACATTAAAATTCAGCTAATGGTTTCCTTCTAAAAGGTTGGTAGACAAATAGATAGGTGTAAATCTTACGCATACAATCAGGAAGGTGACTTTAACTTTATTCTAAATTTTGCAGCAATTCTTTATTACCGGTTGTCATTATTATCAACCAACAGAACTTTAACAAAAGAATGTTGTTAAAGTACTTCAATTTTTAGACTGTTTCGTTAATTTAATTCACACACATGAGAAAACTCTTATCCTTAATTACCATGTTGTTGTCGTGCACCATGATGACCTTTGCCCAGACCTCTCCGGTTACAGGGCAAATAAAGAATGACAAAGGAGAGCCGGTGCCTTTCGCAACCATCACATTAAAAGGTACCCAGACTGCAGTATCAGCGAATGAGGCGGGAACTTTTACGATCCAGGCGCCTAAAACAGGTACCCTGGTAATAAGCGCGGCCAGTTTCAATACCCTGGAATACCCGGTTGCGAGCAGATCATCCCTCAACATAACATTGCAGCCAGGAACAAGCAACCTGCAGGAAGTGGTGGTGACTGCGTTGGGTATCAGCCGTTCCAAGGAAAGATTGGGGTACTCGGCCACTTCATTCAAAACGGAAGATATAAACCGCACAGCGCCCGTGAGCCCCTTGGATGGTTTGCAAGGCAAAGTAGCCGGTGCAGACATCTCTACAATTGGCGGTCAGCCAGGAGCTTCGTCAAAGATTATCCTCCGTGGCTATTCTTCGCTGCAGGGGAACAACCAGGCCCTGATTGTTGTAGACGGTGTACCGTTTAATAACAGCAGACCCGGTTCTGGAACCAGGGGTGCCGAAAACTTGCTCAATGCCCGGGGCGGGTCGGATTTTGGAAATGGTTTAAATGACCTTAATCCAAATGACATAGAAAATATAACCATTTTAAAAGGTGCGGCCGCTACGTCATTGTACGGTTCCAGGGCACAAAACGGTGTTGTACTTGTTACTACCAAAAAAGGCAGGGCAGGTGAGTTAAGGGTGGATTTCAGTCATTCAACGGTGTTGTCTGAAGTGGGTAGAATGCCTGCATTTCAAAACACCTGGGGACAAGGATGGAACGGTTCAGATCTTAAAGAGGAAAACGGCAGCTGGGGCCCAAAAATGGATGGTAAAGAAAGGTTGTGGGGCAGTGAAGTAGATAACTCCAGGCTTCTTAAACCTTTTGTTGCAGCAGAAGATAATGTAAGGGAGTTTTACGACAGGGGGTTGGAAGTCAACAATTCAGTATCATTAAGAGGTGGAAACGATAACGCCAATTTCTACTTTTCCTATAATAACGTTTTCAGCGATGGGGTTTTACCTTCTGATGCTGATATCTACAAGCGAAACACCTTTGCGTTAAGGGGCCAATTAAAGGCTACCGACAGGTTTACCATCAACAGTTCATTTAACTATATAAATAAGAACAGCAGAACCGTAAGTACAGATGATGATGAAGCAGGCGCGTCGGCGTTTTCAGACCTAATCCAAATCGGCAGGGATATCCCCATTACTGATTTTGCCGATTACAACAACAAGTTCTTTAATGTAGACAACTATTTCTCACCTTACTCTGCAAATCCATATTTTTTGTTGAAAGAAAATGGTAACAGGTATTCAAGTGATCGGTTTTTTGGTAATTTGGACATGACCTACAAGATCAATAATGCCATGAATCTTCAATGGCGGTCAGGTGGTGATTTTACGAATTCCCGGCTAAAAGACTGGCAGGCTGTTGAAGAGCCAAAGGCAAATTCATGGAGAGGGCCTAGTCCCACAAACTCGGAAGGTTCGACTTATACTCCTAAAGTTGGCGGTTTGACAGAGCGCTCAGACTATGCCGGTGAAATGAATACAGATTTGTTTTTGAATATCAACCAGGAATTATCTTCCGATATAAACATTACGGGTTTTGTGGGAGGAAATTTCAACCAGCGCGATACACGTCGCCTGCAATCCAGAATCACGCAGCTTACTATTCCAGGGTTTTATAACTTATCAAATTCAGCTAACCAGGCGAACACGCTGGGAAGAATATCCAGGAGAAGATTATTCGGTACCTATGCGCAGGCGAATATCGAATATAAGGATTTTCTTTACCTCGCACTAAATGCCAGGAATGACTGGTCTTCAACGCTTGCAAAAGGCAGCCGTTCATTTTTCTATCCTGGTGCAAACCTGAGTCTGGTACTTTCCAAATTGCTTGACATGAGCAGTGCGAAAGTTAATTATTTTAAAGTCAGGGGAGCATATGGTAAAACAGGAAACGATGCGTCACCTTATCAATTGGAATCTACGCTTACAAGCGGGGATGTTTCGTTGGGTTTCGGCAATATAATTTTCCCTATTAATGGTGTTTCGGCATTTGAAATATCAAACGTCATTGGAAACAGTGCGTTAAAGCCAGAAATTACCACAGAAATTGAGATAGGTGCTGAAGCGAAATTCTTCAATAACAGGTTTGGATTTGATATGTCGGTTTATAAAAAGGTATCAGATGGTCAGATCTTAAATGTTCCGATCGCGGCAAGTACTGGTTTCAGATCCATCGTTACCAATTTTGGCAAGGTAGAAAACAAAGGAATTGAAGTTCAGCTTACAATTGTACCAATCAAATCAAAGAATTTCAGTTGGGATATGAACTATACATTCACAAAAAATCGGAATAATGTAGTTGAATTGCCAGAAGGCCTGGATAAGGTAGATTTTAGCACATATTATGAAATCAAGATGGTGGCAAGGGCAGGCCAGCCGATGGGTGTGATAGAAGCGCCAACGATTCAGAGAACTGAAGATGGCAGGCCAATAGCAACAGAAACAGGTTTTTATGCTTCTACAAGTGAAGACGTTGTGCAGGGAAATGTTCAAAGAGATTTTATTATGGGTTTGAACAACACCTTTAGCTACAAAAACTGGAGGTTAGGCTTTACCCTTGACTATCGTAAAGGTGGTCAGATGTTTTCTCATACGGCACAGCTTAGCTACTTTACAGGTAATGCCTACCAGACGCAATTCAATGATCGGAGGCCTTTTATTATTCCTAATTCAGTGGTGCAAACAGGAACAGACGCCAGTGGCAAACCAGTATATGCGGAGAATACGCATCCGATCGATGTTACTAATTATAACTCTTATTGGTACCAAACATCTAACAGGGGTTTCACTTGGGCAAATGTCATTTTGCCAAAGTCTTTTATTAAACTAAGAGACCTAACGCTAACTTATGCATTCCCAAAAGCATGGTCTAACGCAATCAGTGCACAATCGATGAGCTTATCCGCAGTTGCAAGAAATTTCCTGATCTGGACCCCAACTAAAAACACATTTATTGATCCTGAAGTGTCAGATATCAGCAACGACTTCCTGGGTGAATTTGGAGAGCTGGCTGCATCACCTGCTGTTAGGTCATTTGGCCTTTCGCTAAGAGTGGGATTTTAAATAACTAATAATCTTTAAGAATATGAAGAGCGTTAACAAAATTATTACAATATGCCTCACGGGATTACTATTAAATTCCTGTGCAAAACAATTGGATATTAATACTGATCCAAATAATCCTGCCGTTAACCAGGGAACGCCAAAGCTTGTGTTCCCGGTTGTTGTAGCATCTTCGGCCGGAAGAATCGGTGGTGACCTGGCAGTTTTAGGTGGCATTTGGTCACAGTTCTGGACACAGAACGTCTCGTCGAACCAATATAAAAGTGAAGATGCATTCGACTTGTCTAAAAGTGATTATGGTGGTACCTGGGATGAATTATTTGCAGGATCGCTTAATGATGCCAATTTTGTTATTACCAAAGCAAAAGAAACAGGCGACTGGAATTTTTACCTGATGGCTACTGTAATTAAAGCCTACACCTACCAGGTGCTGGTGGATCTGTTTGACCAGGTTCCCTACACCGAAGCTTTCCAGGGCATCGGAAACCTGCAACCGAAGTTTGATGATGGTTTCACCATATATAAAGGATTATTAGCGGAGTTAGACACAGCTTTAGCAAAGGATTTTTCAGCTGGTTCCAATACAGTTGCCGGAAAATCAGACTGGGTTTTTCCCGCAACAATCGGTGATTGGAAGGTGGATAACTGGAGAAAATTTGCCAACACCCTTAAACTTAAGATGTACCTGCGTATGGTATATGCAAAGCCCGCGGAAGCCGAAGCAGGTATAAAGGCTTTGTATAGTTCCGGGGCACAGTTCCTTGATGTGAATGCCTGGGTAAACGTTTTTGAAAACGCGCCTGATAAAAGCAATCCTTTGTATGAATATAATTTCAGAAAATTAAATACAGATGCTAACCTCAAAGCCAGTATAACGCTACTTTCCTGGCTTAAGAATAATGCGGATCCCCGGCTCTCTTCATATTATCAACCTACAACTGGTTCTACTACTGCTTACAGTGGCATTAACCAGGGTGATTTTTTAAATCCTGATCTTACTTTGGGTACGACATCCAAAGCAAAAGTAAACCCAACAGATCCAGTTGATTACATCTCGCTGGCTGAGTCAAACTTTTTGCAAGCAGAAGCGCTGGAACGTTATTATGGCGGTGTTGGCGCAAAGGCCAAATACGATGCTGGAGTTGCCGCGTCGTTCGCCCGTTACTCTCAGAGTGCTACTGCCTTCCTCGCAGTCGGTGGTAAATACGCTTACCCTGCTGCTGGAAACTTCGAAACCAAACTGGAAGCCATCATCGTTCAGAAATGGGCAAGCATGCCTAATTCACACGCTTTGGAAGCATACTTTGAACGAAACAGAACAGGTTATCCGCGTACCAGCCCCGTATATTCAACGAATGCAGCATATGTGCCTGGCCAATTTGTCTATCCTAAAAACGCGGTAACAGCAGGCAAATTCGCGAAGAGACTTATACTGCCAGATACTGAAAGAAGTAAGAATTCCAATGCTCCAGCAGAAAAATTAATTACTGACAAAGTATGGTGGGATGTAAAATAACATCTCACGGTTAAACTAAATGTTTACTCGAACTACTTTATACAACCTTTATCAACTCAGGAGTTACAATCATTAAACGTTTTAAAATGAAAATATCCATAAAAATCTTTTTTTTGCTTTCCCTGACTGTTTTGTCGGGCTGCAGTAAGGAAGATGACTTCGACTATGCACCAGATACCGTGGGCAGTTCACGGATTACGTACTTTCCATTACTCACCATGAAAGGTGCTGCTTATGTAGCCGTTCCACTAGGCACAGCATATGTTGAACCTGGAGTATCCGCAATGGAAGGAACAAACACCATCCCTGTTACTACTTCCGGCACGGTCAACAGTAATGTTGCTGGTGTATACTCTCTAAATTATTCGGCAGTTAACAAAGACGGCTTTCCTGCCACTGCTTCAAGAAATGTGGTGGTGTTTGCAACAGATGCTACCGCAGCCGCAAATGATCTCTCAGGCAACTATGCAAGAAGTACCAACGCGTCTATTGCTACCTGGACAAAAATAGCACCTGGCGTTTATACTGTTTTTAATCCGGGAGGCGCCCCGGGCACCAATGTAACAGTAATTGTATTTAATCCCACAGGATTCGTAATAGATATGCCAAGTCAAAAGATTGGAGATGGATCAACATTTAGTTCCATTAATGAGTCATACTCACCAGGGCCTCCCGCAACTTTTTCCTGGGCTCTCGTGAACCCCGGTTATGGACCTGCAGGCAGAACCTTTGTTAAACAATAAAATACCAATCATGCAATTTAATATTAAGATAATATTCTTTATACTTTTATCAACTGTTTTGACATCCTCTTGCTCTAAAAAGCCGGATTTTGAAAACACCGCCACCTACAAAATGGCGGGCGAATGGTTTGTAAAATTTTATGAAGGCGGCGCGGCCGTTACAAACTACCATAAAATCATATCCTATAATACGGCTGATCCTAATTCAAACCAGGTATGGGTGGACGACCTGGACTTCCAGCCTTTTAAAGCCAAGTTCGATATAGATTATGCAAATCTTGCTTTTAAAGCTGCTGCCGGTGTGCCAAACCTGGCAGGTACGGGCAATACAATTAAAGTACTTGAAGGAAAAGTATTGCCAGGAGCAGGTCATTCAAAAACCGGGGTTGTGGTAGACAGCTTTTATATAAAACTCGAATTTTCTGAAGAACCAGGTACCATCTATGACGTGAAAGGTCATCAGAGAACCGGTTTCGCAGAAGATGAATACTAATAATTAGGACTTTCGATATTTATTCCTTTCCAATCAAAACAGGCTGCTTATTATTGGAGTCAGCCTGTTTTTAGTATTTGCTCCCGATTAACGTACCGTAGAATTGGCTATCTTACTATTGCTGCCGAGAACGATGATTTTGTTTTTTTCCCTGCTATTGCCCCGCCCCTTCGAATGCTGCTGATCTCTAACAGTATTCAAATCAACGATTTCTGAAATTTGAAAAAACGTTCATGGATCATTATGTTAGCCAGACATGGCTTGATCCTCGTTTGAGTTGCTTGTTTCGCGATGCCGAACCGGTTTAGTTTACAAACTCTTTATACAATTGTCCGAGTTTTATTAACACTTAAATTTCAAACACATGAGAAAAACGCTGATTCTTTTCCAGATTTTCCTGGTCTTTTCTGTACTGGCACAGGCCCAAAGCCGCGTCATTACTGGCCAGGTTAAGGATGACAAGGGGCGTATTGTTCCTTTCGCATCCATAAGTATTAAAAACCAGGTCACGGGTGTTATCTCATCAGGTGTATCTGCTGATGCCAATGGTAACTTCAAAATTGATGTGGGCTCCAACAAGTTCCTGGTTGTTAGTTCCACTGGTTTTAAAGAGAAAGACATATCGGTTCCACAATCCGGTACAACGCTTAACATTGAGCTGGGTAATTCTGCCCAGGTTATCGAGGAGGTGGTTGTAACGGCGCTGGGTATTCGTAAAAACCGAAACCAGTTGGGCTACGCCGCACAGCAGATCAGCGGCGAAGATATCAGCCAGACAAGAAGCAGTAATTTTGTAAACGGACTTTCTGGAAAAGTGTCTGGCGTAGAGATCCGGCAGGGTGCCGGCATGGGAGCTTCAACCAATATTGTTATTCGCGGAACAAAATCATTATTAAATAGTAACCAGGCAATGTTTGTTGTAGACGGCGTGCCTGTTGATAATTCCAATACATCCAATTCTTCTACCGCCACTGGTGGGGTTAAAGATGTTAATGGCAGGGATGTCGGAGGATATGATTATGGAAATGCTGCAGCAGATATCAATCCTGACGACATAGAATCACTAACTGTGCTTAAAGGTGCCGCCGCAAGCGCACTGTATGGCTCAAGAGCTGCAAACGGTGTGGTGATGGTAACTACTAAGAAAGGCAAAAGAGGTCTCGGCATTACTGTTAACGCTGGAGTTATAGTTGGTAAAATCGACAAGAGCACTTATGCAGAGTACCAGAAAGAATATGGAGCTGGCTATTCTCAAACAGGATACAGCAAAGCCGGCTCTGGTTCCGATAACTATGGATTTTGGTATAAAGACGCTTTTGGTAGTGGCTCCAGCAGCCTGATAGTACCAACAACTGAGGATGCCGCCTACGGTGTGAGATTCGATCCAAA
>JBBPYM010000218.1:0-10634 GCA_038199905.1 Chitinophagales bacterium
AAAGAAGTGGAAGAATTTGTTGAGCAACATACCGATCTGAGGGAAGAACTGCTAATCATACAGCAATTTATACTAAAACCTGACCATGACATTGTGTTCGAAGACAAGCAATTGCTTTTTCATTTTAATACCGATGAGGAGCTCATTAATGCTGGCAACTTTGAAGAATTCCTTACCCTTTATACTGACGATGAATTGAACCAAAAGGATAAAAACAGGTTTGAACAATATCTCGCCGCACACCGCCAACTACAGACGCAAGTTCAACTGGTTAGATCCTTAAAATTATCAGCAGATAAGTCGATTTTATTCCCGGATAAGGACAAGCTTTACCGCTACGAAGAAGAACAAAGGCCAGTAATATTTACCTGGTGGCGCCTTTCTGCCGCTGCGATACTGTTATTGATTGCGGGATTTTTCTGGTTCAATAGCCGACAGGGTCCTGACATTAAGGAGGTGGCAAACACGCCTGTACCTGTGCTGGTTAAACCCAATAATTCAGTGACACAAGATGTTCAAATTCGGCGGGATTCAAATGAGATTCCACAGGTTGATATGGCTATTGTAAATGGCAAAGACAAAACCAGGATTAATGAAAAAAAGCAGGAAAAAAGTGTAGTTCCCAATAAAATCCTCCCAGTAAAAATGAAATCGTTGCAGGCTGAACCCGGTATATCAACGGGTCTTGTAGCTGCCCAATCTAAAAAAGAATTGGACGAACAACCAGCTCAAAATCAAGAAAGAAAAGAGGAAAACCCTGTCCTATCGGATATTGCCAACGCGGATGCCCCGGTTCGTACTGCTATCCAGGCCGTGAGGAAGCAAGCTGACATAGAGATAAATCCTATCCGGGATTATCAAACGGGTGCCGCGGTGCTTGCCGATCAGCAATCCGATGAGAACGTAGTCTTTGCAAATATTCCAATTGATAATAAAACTTCATTGCGGGGGATCTTTAGAAAAGCTACCCGTTTCATAGATAAAAATACTTCATTCAGGGCTTCTAAAAATTCCAGCCTTCTCGTTGGAAATATTACTATAGCATTTCAATAAATAAAGCTTAAAAAAAGATCATGAAAAATTACTACATGCTTATGGCAGCACTATGCCTGCACCTAATCAGCTTCGGACAAACAGACTCAAAAGAAAACAAACGTGACACTATCCGAATCGGCAATATGGTCATTATTAAAGACAGGGATCATTCTAAAATCAAAGATTCTTCGGCGGTGCGGGTTCATTACCAGAAGAAAAAACCAACAAATTTAAGCACCAACTGGTTGATCCTGGATCTTGGATTCAACAACTTTACAGACAATACCAACTACTCCTCTGCTGCCGCGCAACAGTTTGCACCCGGCTCAGATAAAGACTGGTTTAAACTGCGCAATGGCAAATCCGTAAACGTTAACATCTGGTTGCTGATGCAGCGGTTAAACCTTGTTAAGCACGTGGTTAACCTGAAATACGGACTGGGACTGGAGCTGAACAATTTTAGGTATGAAGAAAATATCCGCTTCTCGAAGAACCCAACGATGGTAAACAAGGATCCTCTTGTTGATTATAGCAAAAACAAGCTGGCAACAGATTACCTGACTGTTCCCGTAATGTTAAACTTTAATTTCACGCCTTACAAAGACAGCTACAAATCTTTCGGTCTGAGCGTTGGGGCAAGCGCCGGATACCTGTATGCATCCCGCCAGAAACTGATCAGCTCGGCTGAGGGCAAGGTTAAGATAAAAAATAATTTTGACCTACGCCCTTACAAGCTCAATTACATTGCAGAACTACAATTGGGTCCTATTAAATTGTACGGATCAATGGCAACGCAAAGCATGTTTGAAAAAGGTCTTGATCAAACTCCCTACAGTGTTGGCTTTCGATTAAGCAATTGGTAGCAGATTTTCTGACTGAACATCATCAACCAGGTACTTAACAAAATGGCCCTGTACCGTTATCTCTTAACGTTGCAGGGCCAATTTGTTAATCTTTTAAACAAACATAAGATCAAGCGCTAATCAATAGCTTCTGGTTCAAAATTTGAACATCTAACAACATGATTGAACAAACGATAGCTGCTTCCACTTCGTTTAAGCTACGGCCGACGAGCAGCAATTAAAGAAATCATAAAGAAATAAACATAAATAATATTTTACACTTACAAGGCGTTCAACAAATATTAGCAATCTCTGAAGTATGAAGAAGAAAACGTTGTGGCTCGTGCTTATTGCTTCTCTCTCCTTTTTTTCCTTTAAAGCCATCAATAGAAGAATAAACACCAGGAGTTTTTTCAACAACGAATTGAATGGTGTGCCATACATAATTATTGATAAATCCGATTACGAATTAAAGGTTTATGACGACGACGG
Organism: Chitinophagales bacterium; assembly: GCA_038199905.1. Taxonomy (GTDB): domain Bacteria; phylum Bacteroidota; class Bacteroidia; order Chitinophagales; family Chitinophagaceae; genus JADCRZ01. Next base: position 2,370 of record JBBPYM010000218.1, read on the forward strand.
ATGGTACGCAACTTACCCGGTTGTTTTCGGCAGTAAAAATCTTGGTGATAAGTTGATGGAAGGTGACCGTAAAACACCGGAAGGCTCATATAAAATAATATCAAAACGCCCCCATGACAAATGGAGCAAGATACTGTTGCTTGATTACCCCAACGCAGCTGATATAGCAAAATTTAACCAGCGCAAGCTGCAAGGGATAATTCCGGGCGCTGCTAAGATCGGTGGCGGCATTGGCATACATGGCACCTGGCCCAGAGACGAGATGGCCGTGGATTTTTTCCAGAACTGGACCAATGGTTGCGTGTCCATGAAACGCGAAGAGATCCTGGAGGTTTACCGGTTAATTCCGGTAGGAACCCGCGTTACCATACAGCGTTGATTTGAAAAGGTTTCCCAGTGACGCAATAAAACTCAAGTCTGAAACTGACCTCGATCACTCCCATACTGGGTCAAAACTTAATTGAAGTCAACTTATTTAGTTTTTTAATAAAATGAATACAGCAAGCACGTTTATTGTTATTTAGAGCAGTAGCACACAGGATCGGAGTACCGTGGGGTAAGATGGGCTAACTCATGTGTGCCGAAGCCTGATAAAATCTGCTTAATTGTTACGGGTTACAATCGTCCCGACTTAATCTCATCTACAACAGCGGGGTCCAATAATGTGGAAGTGTCTCCAAGGCTGTTGAGCTCTCCTTCAGCTATTTTACGCAATATCCTCCTCATGATTTTGCCGCTTCTTGTTTTCGGCAGTCCGTGCACAAACTGTATTTTATCTGGTTTTGCAATGGCCCCGATAATTCGGCTAACGGTGGCGATGATGTCTCTTTTTCTTAATTCCTGGTCGCCATGGGAGCTTTCGGCAATTACAAAAGCGTAGATTCCCTGACCTTTAATATCATGGGTGTAACCTACCACTGCGCTTTCTACTACTCCTGCATGCATGTTTATGGCATTTTCTACTTCAGCAGTGCCAATGCGATGACCGCTTACATTTAGTACATCATCAACACGTCCTGTTATCCGGTAATTTCCGTTTTCGTCACGTAATGCACCGTCACCGGTAAAATATAAGTTTTCGTAGGTGGCAAAATAATTTGTTTTGCACCTTGCATGATCTCCGTAAGTTGTACGCAAAATGCCGGGCCAGGGGTGTGTGATACATAGATTGCCACTCACGCCATTTCCTTTGATTTCATCACCGTTTTCGTCTACCAGTATAGGTTGGACGCCGGGAAGTGGTAATGTGGCATAACTGGGTATTTCGGGTGTTACACCGGCAAGGTTACTGATCAGGATTCCACCTGTTTCTGTTTGCCACCAGGTATCCACAATCGGGCAATTTCCCTTACCGATATTGTTTTTATACCAATGCCACGCTTCTTCATTAATGGGTTCACCAACGGTGCCCAATACGCGAAGGCTGCTAAGGTCTTTGTTTTGTACAGGTTCCAAACCAAAACTCATTAGAGAACGGATAGCAGTAGGCGCAGTATACAATATGTTGACCTTAAATTTTTCAACGATATCCCAGAAGCGACCGGCATCGGGCCAGGTAGGTACGCCTTCAAAAATAATTGAGGTAGCTCCTGCTGATAAAGGGCCATAAACAATATAACTATGCCCGGTTATCCAACCAATATCTGCGGTACAAAAATGTACTTCTCCCGGCTGATATTGAAAAGTATTAACAAAGGTATAGTTCGCCCATACCATATACCCTCCGCAGGTATGCACCACTCCCTTCGGCTTGCCAGTAGAGCCGGAGGTGTATAATATAAACAACATGTCCTCCGCGTCCATTTCTTCTGCAGGACAAAATGGGTTGCCCTGCGTTTCTACCCGTTTAATCTCATCTTCCCACCACACATCTCTTCCCTTGATCATACTTACGGGAGTTCGCGTGCGTGTACAAACAATCACTCTTTTTACAAAGGGACAAGCAATCAAAGCATCGTCTATAACAGACTTCAAAGGAATGTCCTTATTGCCACGGTAGGCTCCGTCGCAGGTAATTACAATTTCGGCTTTCGCATCAATTAACCGGTCTGCTATACTTTGCGCAGAGAACCCGCCAAAAACAACGGAGTGAACTGCGCCAATCCTTGCACAGGCAAGTACTGCTATGGCCAGCTCAGGGAGCATACCCATATATATACACACCCGATCGCCCTTTTGTACGTTATTGTTTTTAAGCACATTGGCAAACTGGTTTACTTTATCATAAAGGTTCTTGTAAGTAAGTATCCTGTGGTGCTCTTCGGGATTGTTAGGTTCCCAGATGATAGCAGGCGTATCACCAAATTTTTCAAGGTGCCTGTCAAGGCAGTTTTCCGTGATGTTAAGTCTAGCTCCTTCGAACCACTTAATACTGGGCTCAGTAAAACTCCAGTCCAGTATCTTGTCCCATTTTTTTTTCCAGTAAAATTCTCCGGCGACGTCTGACCAGAATTTTTCCGGGTCCTCAACACTTTCTTTATAGGCCTTGTGATATTCTTCAAGAGACTTTATCTGGTAAGGATATGACATGTTTATTTTTTTTGTCAACGATGAAAAAATTTTCTTCAGAGTTTAAAAATAATTACATTCATCGAATATTCCATTATAAACCATGCAATCAACAAAAGGAATCTGGAAAGTTATCACGGCTTCGTCTGTAGGAACACTAATAGAATGGTATGATTTTTACATTTTCGGAAGTCTTTCAACTATTATAGCACAGAAGTTTTTTCCGGCTGAAAATCCGACAGCCGCACTGTTAGCAACGCTTGCAACTTTTGCCGCGGGTTTTATTGTGCGCCCGTTTGGAGCACTTGTCTTCGGCAGGCTGGGCGATGTTATAGGAAGAAAATATACTTTCCAGTTAACACTTATACTGATGGGAGGCTCAACCTTTCTTATCGGTTGTGTACCTGGATATGCCACCATCGGTGGCTGGGCGCCCTTCCTGGTTTTATTGCTTCGCTTGTTACAGGGGCTTGCCCTTGGTGGTGAGTATGGTGGTGCCGCAACCTATGTTGCGGAACATGCGCCGGTGTCCCGACGAGGCTTTTATACCAGTTTTATTCAAACAACAGCAACGCTCGGCCTGTTTCTGTCGCTCATTGTAATACTCTCAATAAGACGGATTGTTGGTGTAGAAGAATTTACTTCGGGCAATGGATGGCGGTATCCCTTCCTGCTTTCCATTGTGTTGGTAGTAGTTTCTATTTTCATTCGCCTTAAAATGAATGAATCTCCGGTTTTTGCCAAATTAAAATCCGAAGGAAAAACATCTAGCAACCCGTTAAAGGAAAGTTTTGGCAAAAAGGAAAATTTTAAAATGGTATTGATGGCACTGTTCGGTGCTACCATGGGACAAGGAGTGATATGGTATACAAGCCAGTTTTATGCGCAGAACTTTATTCTTACAAAATGCCTGGTGGAATACGAACAGGCTAATAGTATCATATTGATAGCCCTTGTATTTGCCACGCCTTTTTTCGTGGTTTTTGGGAGTTTATCTGACCGCTGGGGAAGAAAAAATATTATGATGGTCGGCATGCTGCTCGGTATATTATTTTACAGGCCTATTTTCAGGCAACTTCATGAAATAGCAGATCCAACACTTAAAACCGTGGCTGTTCCGGCTTCTAAAGTGATAGAACACTCAAAGGTTGAAGGGTCAACCGCTGAATTTGTTTCTACCAGCGTGGTAGCCACTGCTTATGCCGATGGCAGCATGTTCCGGGAGATCAGTAAACAAAAAATACTGGCTAGTGGGGAGAAAACAGCGCCAGTACTTACAAAAGAAATGACACTGGGAGAATCGGGTCGTTGGAAAATGATTGCTCTCATCTCGATTATGGTATTATTTGTAACAATGGTATACGGTCCGGTTGCAGCTTTCCTGGTAGAAATGTTCCCTACACGTATCCGTTATACTTCCATGTCATTACCATACCATATCGGAAATGGTGTGTTCGGAGGCCTGGTGCCCTTTATTGCAACCCTTATTACCACGGTGCCAGGCACGGATTTTCTTTCAGGTTTATGGTACCCCATTATTGTAGCTGCTTTGTGCCTGGTTATAGGCAGCCTTTACCTGTCTAACAAGATAGATCCAGATGTTAATGACTAAGCTTATTAAATATTTTATATGAATGCATTGAAACGTTACCTGGGAATTTTGTGGATGCTTTTAGGGCCGGTGATAATTGCTATCCTTATAAAAAGCGCTTTCGAAAACATCGATCCCAATGGTCATGGTGATATTAACAAACCGGTGCCATGGATCATCGTCATATCCATCTTCGCACCTATTGCGGTCGGACTGGTAATATTTGGCTGGTACGCTTGGAAAGGAGAATATGACCGTGAAATAAAAAGTTGATAGGCTTACTGAATACCACTCGCTTGTTCCGGGCATGTTAATTTGTGCTTTTACCAGTGTTCCGGTGGGATCATAATAAAGTATTGACAGTATATTGCACTGTTAAAACAATACATTGTCATTCCGGGATAGATATTGACGACTAAGCAATGATGATTCCGTCTAAGGCAATTTTAGAAATTTAAACATGTCAATCGAAGTAAACGGACTTTTAAAGGTTTACGGTGCGCAAAAGGCAGTAGATAAGATCTCTTTCAAGGTAGATAAAGGACAAATAGTCGGGTTTCTCGGACCTAATGGTGCGGGGAAATCAACAACAATGAAGATTATCACCGGCTACCTGCAACAGAACGAGGGAAACGCGTTGGTTTGCGGTATCAATGTTAAAGATGATCCTATTGCAGCCAAGAAAAAGATCGGTTACCTGCCGGAAGCCAACCCACTTTATTTTGACATGTACGTAAGAGAATACCTCGATTTTATCGCTGGCATACATCATCTTGAAAATAAAAAAGCCAAAATTGAGCATGCCATTACTATCACAGGCCTGGCAAAAGAAAGTAAAAAGAAAACCGGTCAGCTTTCAAAGGGCTACAAACAGCGGGTGGGACTGGCAGCAGCTTTGATTCACGACCCGGAGGTGCTAATACTTGACGAGCCAACCAGCGGCCTCGACCCAAATCAGATCATAGAGATCAGGGAGGTGATCAGGAACCTGGGACAGAATAAAACGGTGCTGTTTTCTACACATATCTTACAGGAGGTAGAAGCTATCTGCGACAGGGTAATCATTATAAACAAAGGCATTTTGGTGGCAGACGACAAACTGTCAACGCTTCAGCAGGGAAATAAAAATCATCATACCGTTGTAGTTGAATTTAAGGAAACGTTTGATGCTGCTATGCTCAAAAGCCTCCTGGAAGTAGAAAAAATTGAACACTCGCAGCAGCATCTTTTCAAGCTACAAACAGCCAACCCTGAATTTGTTCGCAAACAACTGTTTGAACTTGCTTTGCAGCATAACCTGAATATTGTTTCTTTGCAGAGTGCGAGCCGAAGCCTGGAAGACATATTCAGGAACTTAACCGCCTGACAAAGGGTAACCAGATCCGATTTATACTTATCAATACAAATCTATAAACCTAAAATATAATCATGAGCTACATAGCCGCAATTCATGCAAGACAAATATTAGACAGTCGTGGTAACCCTACCGTTGAGGTAGATGTGATTACAGACGAAGGTGTACTGGGGCGTGCAGCCGTTCCAAGTGGTGCCAGCACCGGTGTGCACGAAGCCGTTGAGTTAAGAGATAACGACAAAAGATTATATGGTGGAAAAGGAGTGTTGCAGGCAGTGGAGAATGTTAACAAACTTATCAGTGATAAACTCGTTGAATGGGAAGTAGCCGACCAGGTAGGACTTGATGAGGCAATGATAGCCCTGGACGGAACAACTAACAAAGGGAAGCTTGGCGCCAATGCAATGCTGGCGGTAAGTATGGCTGTTGCCAAAGCCGGAGCGCTGGAAGCTGATTTACCTTTGTTTCGTTATATAGGGGGAACAAACGCCAAAACGCTCCCCATACCGATGATGAATATTTTGAACGGGGGCGCACATGCTGACAATAAAATTGACTTCCAGGAATTTATGATAATGCCTATAGGCGCCAGCTCTTTCAGCGAAGGCTTACGTTGGGGAGTTGAAATTTTTCATGCTTTAAAAACCGTTTTAAAGAAGAAAGGGTATTCTACCAACGTGGGTGATGAGGGCGGCTTTGCACCCGACATCCAGAGTAATGAAGAAGCTATTGATACCGTGATGGCAGCAATTGAGGCAGCCGGTTTTAAAGCTGGCACCGAAGTTTCAATCGCCATGGACCCCGCTGTAAGTGAAATGTATGATAACAAAACCAAAAAATATCATTTTCACAAATCAGACGGCAAAAGATTATCCATCGAGAAAATGGTTGATTTCTGGGCCAACTGGATAAAAAACTATCCTATCATATCGATTGAAGATGGCATGGCAGAAGATGATTGGGATGGTTGGAAACTGATGACAGATACTTTGGGGAAAAAGATCCAGTTGGTAGGCGATGACTTGTTTGTAACCAATGTAACAAGGCTGCAGCAGGGCATTGATACCGGCGTAGCTAATGGGTTGCTGGTGAAAGTAAACCAGATCGGCACGATCACTGAAACAATCAACGCGGTAACCCTCGCACAGCATAATGGTTACAACACTATTATGAGTCATCGTAGCGGTGAAACGGAAGATACTACCATCGCTGATCTGGCTGTTGCATTAAATTGCGGACAAATAAAAACCGGTTCTGCCAGTCGCACAGACAGGATCGCAAAATATAACCAGTTATTAAGGATAGAGGAGCAGCTTGGAAGCAATGCCGTGTTCCCAACCGGTAAAATAAAATTCGGAAAATAGAGTTTCTGAGTTAATGGCCTGGAGTTCGAAAGTTCTGTAATTTGAACTTTCGAACTTTCAGGTTAACTTCGGATTATTGAACCTATCATTTAAATGAACCTGCTCTCCTGGCATAAAAGTAAATACATTCTGACCCTCCTTGTTTTTGCAGCATGGATGATGTTTTTTGATGACCGGGATATTACTACTACTCACTTCAGGCATCCCCAGGAACTACGGGAGCTGGAACAAAGTAAAACCTACTACCAGCAACAGATCAACAGTACCCGTACTGAACTTCAACAGCTCAAACTGAACACAGCCACCATAGAAAAATATGCGCGTGAAAAGTATTTTATGAAACGTGATAATGAAGATCTTTTCGTGGTTTCTGATAAATAAACTGGTTATTTAGTGCTTAACGACAATGAATTCATGAATATTTCTGTTAACTTTCCATTCTAATTTAAAGAACAGCGGAGATCCAATATCCTTGAAATTAGTGAGCTGGCAAATAAAAAAATTGGTAAAAATACTTGATAACCAATTTTTTTTATTTTGATGCAATAACTACCTAATCGTACCCGTTTTTATCTCGGACGTTCCGAAAACAGGACATTTTCGGAAAATTTTAAATGGACATAAATGATATTTGCCTATGACACTCTACACACCAGAGGATCTTTTGCAATATTTGTACAAAGAAACTTCAATTCAACAATCATCTGCTATCGAAAAAGCGCTCGTGGATGATTGGGCACTCAGGGAAAAATACGAGGTGCTAAGATCATCAGTTGATCGCCTCAATTCGATCATCGAATCTCCCAGGGTCGAAGTAATACTGCAGGTATTAAATTATGCACGTGAAACTATGGTTGAACCGGCATAAGTTTTTTTAAGCAAAACATCAATTCGCTTTATTTTCGTGCTCTTTAGAATACTATTATTCTCATGACACGAAAAGAACGTTTTCAATTTGTAATTAATTATTTTCAAGTTCACCGGCCCAACGCTGAAACGGAATTATTTTACGACAACCCGTTTCAGTTATTAGTTGCTGTGATACTTTCAGCCCAATGCACCGACAAACGGGTTAACCTTACCACTCCCTCCGTATTTGAAAACTACCCTGATCCACAAAGCCTGGCTAAGGCTGAATACGAAGAACTTTTTCCGCTAATCAAAAGCATTTCATACCCGGGAAACAAAACCCGACACCTCATTGGTATGGCTAAACTGGTAATGGAAAAGTTCAATGGCTTAATTCCCATGACCCAGGATGAACTAATGGAACTCCCCGGGGTAGGGAGAAAAACGGCCAATGTAATCACATCTGTTGTTGACAACCAGCCCAACATGGCGGTGGATACACATGTTTTTCGAGTTTCTGCAAGAATAGGTTTAACAGTCCGAGCCAAAACCCCTCTCGCTGCGGAAATGCAGCTTCTCAGGTTCATACCTACTGAACT
>JBBPYM010000219.1:0-6119 GCA_038199905.1 Chitinophagales bacterium
CGTTTAGCGCCTACCTGGTCTTCGATATGCAAAGCTGCTGCCCCGGCCTTAATGAGTGATTTTACCGTGCGGGCAACGTTAAAGGCAGAAGGCCCAAAGCCGGTATCTACATCCACGAGCAGTGGCAAATCTGTTACGTTCGTAATTCGGGTAATGTCTACCACTACATCTTCTAATGTAGTGATGCCCAGGTCGGGAATACCCAATGAACCTGCTGCCACACCGCCTCCGGACAGGTAAATAGCATTGAAGCCAGCTTGTGATGCTAATAACGCATGATTGGCATTTATAGCCCCAACAATCTGTAGCGGCTTTTCTTTTTGTAAAGCCTCCCGGAATCGAAGTCCGGCAGACTTTGATATGTTTGTTTTAATCATATATGTTGTCAGTCCCATTTCTTGTGTTGAGTGTACCAATGCGCATGGATATTGTAACACGCAAGTTTTTACCTAATGTAAAACCTTATCGGCTTAATGTAGAAATAAAGTAAAGAATTTGCTACAGGCAAATATAGCCGTAATAATCGAAGTTGTCGCGAGGCCAGGCTATGGAAGTTGTCAGCCAACCAACCGTTGGTGATCAGCGTCTGAATGGCAGCCCAGTCTACAATACTCGAATACAATCTTTGGCTATGCGGCGTGATCATCCCGCCGATCGTGATGTACTTTTGGTACTGAAATTACCTTTAAAAAAGTTTCTATCGGCGGTAATTTTCAAACGCCATTTTCTCAGCAACTTGCGAATGGAATAGTGAAAGCCAGGGATCGTGCAATGGTACATCTATCCTTTCTATTATAAGAGTATGAATCAATTCCTACATTAACACCAGTAGCTCCAACAAAGCATATCCTTAAAAAACAATGTTATGCAGATTTTTTATTTCTGCCATCACAAATGTGCTGTGCGTGCTGCCAATGCTTTTGACCGAGCCTAATTTGTTAAAAACAAAATCCTGGTAGTGTTTCATATCCCTGGCAAAAACCTTGAGGATAAAATCGTAATCTCCTGAAATATTATAACACTCCACTACTTCGTTAATGTTCATAATATCGGCTACAAACTGGTGGCCTATTGTCCGGTCGTGCTGCTTAAGCTTGATGTTGCAAAATACGATGAATCCCTGGCTGAATTTTTCAGGGTTTAGAATAGCGATATACTTTTTTATGTAACCGTTACTTTCCAACTTTTTTACACGCTGTAAAACCGGCGAGGGAGATAGGTTTACCTGCTTAGCCAACTCCTTTATAGTGTGACTGGAATTGTTACTCAATATATTTAATAGCTTTAAATCAGTCTTATCTAAGTCCTGCATAGGAATAAATTTTTCTTTTAAAGACGAAATTAACGCCTTAAAAGCATAATAAGCTTATGTTATTACGTCAAACGGTGTTTTTAACTTAAAAACCACCGACTGCACAGTTATAAAAACTTCATCTGTACCTTAGCAACCTATTTTAAGCTGATTGTAAACAAATTTAAGTTCTTACTAATTCAACAACAGGATAGGTTTTACTTAGCTGTAGATTTAGGGAATCGTGTGTAAATCACGAACTGTCGCGCAACTGTAAGTAACAACACAAAGGATTTTATCCACCAATATCCGCTGCCAAAAGCGGGAAGGATGATAAACACCGTTACAAGTCAGAATACCTGCCTTATCCGAATGGTCGACGCTTTCGCGATTGAAGCCGGAGGTTAGATTAATGGTGGCCTGCAGGTACAACATGTAATAAGTTATTGTTCCTCATTGTGTGTATGCTCCTTTTTCTTCCCCGAAAACTTTTTCCGCATAGTGTGCCCGAACTAGTCAAGAAGATTTTTACAATGAGTATTAGCATTTTAAAAAGTCTACAAATATGCAAACGCAAAACCTGGGTTACCCGCGAATCGGTAGCCAAAGACAACTCAAAAAAGCCTCAGAACAGTATTGGGCCGGTAAGATTGACCTGGAAGAATTAAACCAGGTTGCCAGCAAGATCAAAGAAGAAAACTGGCAATTACAACTGGATGCCGGTATCGAACTTATCCCCTGCAACGACTTTAGTTTTTACGACCACACGCTTGACATGAGTTTGCTACTGGGCGTTATTCCACACCGCTATACGCCAGTACTTACGGAAGTAAAATCGAACCAGGAAACCGACCTGTATTTTTCCATGGCACGTGGCTATCAGAAAGATGGTCTGGACATCACCGCCATGGAAATGACCAAATGGCTTGATACCAATTATCATTACCTGGTACCAGAGTTCACAGCTAAACAGGCATTCAAAATATTCTCTGAGAAAGTATTTGGTGAATACAATACGGCCAAACAATTGCTCGGCGTAAAAGCAAAACCAGTATTGATCGGTCCGGTAAGTTACTTATTGCTGGGTAAAGAAAAAGAGCAGGGGTTTGAGCGTATCGACCTGATCAAACAGTTGGTACCGGTGTATATAGAGGTTATCAACCGACTGAAGCAACAAGGCGCTGAGTGGATTCAATTGGACGAACCTTGCCTGGTGCTGGATCTGTCTAAAAAAGACAAGGAGGCGTTTGATTACGCTTACCGCGCTATCGCCGATGGTGTAAGCGGCGTAAAAATTTTAGTTGCTACCTACTTCGAAGCCTTGCTGGACAATACCCAGTTGGCAGTAAGTCTGCCCGTTACTGCATTACATATTGACCTGGTGCGTGCTCCTGAACAATTAGATGAAGTACTGGCGCTCATCCCTGCTAAATTGCAACTTTCGCTGGGCGTAGTTGATGGACGTAACGTATGGAAAAACGATTACGAAAAATCTTTGTCGCTGATTAATAAAGCCTTAGAAAAATTAGGCACAGACAGAATAATAGTTGCTCCCTCCTGTTCGCTGTTACATAGCCCGATAGACCTGGACCTGGAGACTGCGCTTGATCCGGAGATCAAAAACTGGATGGCTTTTGCCAAACAGAAACTAAACGAGGTAAGTGAGTTGAAGCAGGTCGCCGAAGGCAAAGCCAGCTTGCTGGAAGCTAACAAAGAAGCGATGGCAGAAAGACGGTCATCTAAGAAAGTACATAAGCAAGCGGTTAAAGACCGTGTAGCGGCGATCACGGAAGCTGATGCGTCTCGCCAAAGCGCTTTCCCTGTTCGTCAGCAATTACAGCGCGCACTATTAAAGTTGCCAGCATTTCCAACGACTACTATCGGCTCATTTCCTCAAACTGACGACATACGCCAGTTACGCGCCAAATTCAAAAAAGGTGAACTAAGTTTTGAACAATACGAAAAGGCTATTGAGCAAGCTACTATTGATGCGATACGCTGGCAGGAGGAGATAGGGATTGATGTGCTGGTGCACGGCGAGTTCGAGCGTAATGACATGGTGGAATATTTCGGCGAGCAGCTGGAGGGTTTTCTTTTTACAAAAAATGGCTGGGTACAAAGCTATGGAAGTCGATGTGTGAAGCCACCGGTCATTTATGGAGATATCAGCCGGCCAAAAGACATGACGGTACGCTGGAGCAAGTTTGCTGCTTCTCAAACCAAGAAACCAATGAAAGGAATGTTAACCGGTCCCGTAACTATTCTGCAGTGGTCATTTGTACGTGATGATCAGCCGAGGGATATAACTACTAACCAGATTGCTTTGAGTATAAGGGATGAAGTTATAGCGCTGGAGAAAGCTGGTATTGGCATCGTTCAGATCGATGAAGCTGCTATTCGCGAGGGGTTGCCTTTGAGAAAATCAATGCGTCCTCATTATCTCGACTGGGCAGTGCGTGCATTCAGGATCACAGCAGGTGGTGTGCAGGATAAAACACAGATCCATACTCATATGTGTTACAGTGAATTTAATGATATTATTGAACATATAGCTGCCATGGACGCGGATGTTATCACAATCGAAACATCAAGGTCACAAATGGAATTGTTAGAGGCCTTTGCACATTTTGAATATCCGAATGAGATCGGACCAGGTGTATATGACATTCACTCACCACGTGTGCCGAGTACCGAGGAAATGGTGTCTCTTTTGGCTAAAGCGGCAGCCTTATTGCCGGCGCAGAATTTATGGGTGAATCCAGACTGCGGCCTTAAAACCCGTAAATGGCCGGAAACAAAAGCTGCCATAGAAAATATGGTTGCTGCCGCGAGGCATGCCAGAGAATTGATCAGCGTAGAAGGCGTGCTTTAATAATAAGATAAAAATACTGCGGGCGATAATGCCCGCCGTATTTTTTATTTATAACCTCGCGTATCTTTTTTACTTTCTCAACTTGGCCCGAATGCGACAAGAGGTTTCAAACCATCAGTATTTATAGCAGTGGTCTGATCATTAAATTTATTACAATAGCTCATGTTCATAAACAAGATCAAATCAGGTAAATCCGGTATTCTAACTTTCGGTATTACTCCTCCAAAATCAGAAACAAGTCCTGATACCATCACTGCAATTGCTGAAAAGACAATCGCAAGAATAGTTAGTTTAGATATCGACGCACTCATTGTTTATGATGTACAGGATGAGGCTGCCCGAACAGCAGTGGAAAGGCCTTTCCCGTTTTTAAAAGCGCTGGATCCTTTTACGTTCGCCAGCGAATATCTCCGGGATTTGGAAATCCCCAAAATCATTTATCGGCCTGCGGGCAAATTTTCAAAAGAAGAACTGGAAGACTGGCTGGATGATCTTCAGAAAAATAATTTTTATCCGGTGTTTGTGGGCGTGCCTATACCTGATTTTCCTGTTAAAACAAATTTGCCGGAAGCTTATAAGATATGGAGCAGGCATGAAAGCAATTCTGTAATAGGTGCAGTGACCATCCCTGAAAGACACGAAATACTCAAGGATGAAGATAAACGGATTCTTGAGAAGGCAGCATGTGGAGTTTCCTATTTCATTTCGCAGTGCGTTTTCAATATGGCGTATGCGAAACAGGTTATAGAAGACCTTAGCCGCACCTGCAAAAAAGACCATTTAAATATCCCGACAATCATATTTACGCTTACTGCATGCGGCTCGATCAAAACGCTCAATTTTTTGGAATGGCTTGGAATTCATATTCCAATCGAGCTTAAGGAAGATTTCAAAAAATGTGACGACATGCTCGAAAAGTCTGTAAGCGTTTGTCTCGACATTGCTTCAGGACTCACTGATTTTTGTACAAGACGGTCAATTCCTTTCGGCTTCAATATCGAAAGTGTTGCAATAAGGAAGGAAGAAATTGAAGCATCAATCTACATGGTGAATAAGATAGCGGAAATGCTGGATGCAAAAGGCATCAGAAAGATAAAGGCAATGTCAACGTCTGCATTGTAGACTATACTTGGAGCCAGCTTATGGAATCGATGTAAATGACGATTTCAAATTTATTGCTGTAGATAATTAAAAAAGTAAAGATCATTCAATTAATGTTGGTATCTCTCACAAGAAAAGAGCAGTTCAATGCAGCTCACCGCATATTTCGCGAGGAATGGAACGCAGAAAAGAACCTGAAGGTTTTTGGCAAATGCTCCAATCCCAATTATCATGGTCATAATTATACGCTGCTGGTAACTGAAAGAGAGAAATAAATCCGGACACACCTTTTTTAATCGATCTAAAAAGGTTTAAAATTATTCTTAATGACCAGGTGATTGAAAAGCGGGTTCATAAAAACCTAAACTTTGAAGTAGATTTCATGCAAGGAAAAATGACCACTACAGAGCTGCTCTGCGTGGAGATCTTCCAGCAATTAAAAGTACCTATTGAAGCCGATGAAGGTGTTTTGTTACATGCTGTGAAACTGTACGAAACCGAGAATAATTCAGCTGAATGTTTCGGGTGATAAAATACTGCTAATTCTTCCCCCCTTTCACGAAAAGCATTGCCTTTTCAACACCAAATAAAGTTCTTGTCGAAAATTTACTTAATTTTCACCGGCTGAAGCCGCCAGTGAGGCAAAAATAAAAATCCTGGTTTAACAAATTGAACACAGTGTCGTATTGAATTGTTAGCATTTATCCATGTTTCCCAAACCCAATCTAAACCTCTGCTATGGATTTTGCCAAGGCATATTCACTTTATAAAAACGATAAGACGCTCCAAATACTACGCGCTGATCATTTCCCCTTATTAATAAGCTTCTTTCACCTGGCCTTCAAGCAGCAAGAC
>JBBPYM010000220.1:0-6236 GCA_038199905.1 Chitinophagales bacterium
AAAGTATTGAAATGAATATCGACAAAGCAAGAGAGCTTGATCTCGTGGAATACCTCGCGCAACTCGGTTACCAACCCGTAAAAATCAAAGAACCTTCTTACTGGTACAAGTCGCCACTAAGAGATGAAAACACCGCATCATTTAAAGTCAATCGAAAAATGAACAAATGGTTTGACTTTGGAGATGGCAGGTATGGAAATCTGATAGACTTTGGCATTATCTTTCACAAATGCAGCGTAGGGGATCTGCTGCAAAAACTGGATAAGTCACCCTTAATTTTGAAGCCAGATATTTATGTGCCGAAGGCTTCACAGGAAAAGGATGGCCGGATACAAATATTATCGGAGCACGAAATATGTTCTTACCCGTTGCGTAAGTACATTGAATCTCGACAAGTAAACTCTGAAATAGCCAACAAATTTTGCAAAGAAGTTCGTTATAAAGTAGGAGAAAAAATATTCTACGCTATCGGTTTTAAAAACAATGCCGGGGGATTCGAAATTCGTAACAAACATTTCAAAGGAAGTAGCTCTCCAAAAGACATCACACTTGTAGAAAATGGCAGTGAAAAGCTAGCAGTATTTGAAGGCTTTTTTGACTTCCTATCACACCTTACTATGAAAGGACTGTCGGAAAAAAAATCGAGCAACTTTTTAATACTCAATTCTTCTGCATTTTTTGATAAAAGCATTCCAGCCATGATGGAGTACAAATCCGTGCACTTATACCTTGACAATGATGCAGCCGGACAAAGCTGCAGTCAGAAGGCCCTGTCATTAAATAATGAAAAGTTTAAAGACGAGCGACATCAGTATGCAAAACACAACGACTTAAACGCATGGTTGACGAGTGCAGGTGAGAATCGTAAGCAATCACTGAGTCAAAGGCCATGATGTGGCACCTGCTTGATCCAAACTATATTTTAAGAAATATTAACCACCGCTGACCATCACGTGGGTGAGGGCGCATTGATAGCCTGCTTCGCCGCTATCTGCAAGATGTCCAATTGTATCACAATTGGAAAAAATCACCCCCTCCGAAGTCGGGGGTGAAAAAACAAAAACCGAAGCCTAATGCAAAAATCAAAGAAATGAGTGACAAACAATCCAGCCATTCAAAATGGCTGCATATTCGACTGAAGGAAGCAGAGTACAAGCGCATAAAAACAAAGTTTGAAGCTTCGATCTATAGAAAATTAAGTGAATATGCCAGGAACGTGTTGCTCGATAAACCGGTGGTCGTCAAGCAACGAAATACTTCCCTTGATGACTTTATGACAGAGATGATAGCCTTGCGTTCGGAACTTAATGCTATTGGTATCAATTACAATCAGCAAGTAAAACGGCTGCATACTTTGGAGCATCTTTCTGAAATAAAATCGTGGCTGATAATCAATGAATCCACCCGGCAAATATTACTCAAAAAGGTAGGAGAAATAAAGTCCAAAATAAATCAAATAAATGACCAGTGGTTGCAGTAATAAAATCATCTTCCAGCATCAAAAATGCGCTCTTTTATAATGAAAATAAAGTGAAGCAAGAAGTCGCCAATTTAATACATGCATCAGGCTTTGCAAAAGATCACGACCAATTAACTATTAATGATAAGATAGGACAGTTTAAAAAGCTGACGGACCTAAATGCACGCACGAAACGAAACAGTGTCCACATATCATTAAATTTCGATCCAACTGAGAAAATTGAAATAACCACCTTAAAGGAGATTGCTGACACTTATATGGAGAGAATAGGATTTGGAAACCAGCCTTACCTGGTCTACCAACATAATGACAGTGGTCATCCGCATATTCATATTGTAACTACAAATATTCAGCGTGACGGGAAAAGGATTAACATGCAGAATATAGGCAGGAACCAATCAGAAAAGGCCAGGAAAGAAATTGAATTGGAGTTTAAACTGGTGCAGGCAAACGCTCATAAGTTACGCGAGTCTTATTCCCTAAAACCTGTGAATGCGCAGAAAGCAGTGTATGGCAAAGCTGATACAAAACGAAGCATAACAAGCGTACTGGACGTAGTTTTAGAAAAATATAAATATTCTTCGCTTGCTGAACTAAATGCTGTATTAAAAGGGTATAATATCATGGCAGATCGAGGGAGCAAAGAATCCAGAACTTATAATAACAATGGCCTCTTTTACAGGCTGCTAAACGAAAAGGGAGAAAAAATTGGCGTACCAATAAAAGCCAGTGCTTTATACAACAATCCGGGACTGCAATATTTAAACAAGGCATTTGAAAAGAATTCTCTGTTAAAGCAGCCCTTTAAAATAAGATCCAAGAATGTAATCGACCTGTATTTTTTGAAGAATAACACTACATCCCTTGCAGCCTTAACTGCTGCACTCCAAAAAGAAAAAATCCAGGTCGTTCTTCGCGAAAATGACAAAGGTGTTGTGTATGGTATTACTTATGTGGACCATCAGTCCAAATGCGTTTTTAACGGCAGTGACCTGGGTAAACAATACAGCTCAAATGCAATAATTCAGCGCTGTAACATTGACACTAAGAACGATCCAGCTCGAACGGTCAAGCAAGGGCACACCGTTTCTATGCCTGCTGAGCAAAAATCGTCTCAACGCAAAGAACAAGATCGGGGTGCAAGGGATTCCATCGATCCGCAGAATAAACCGATCCACCAAGACATCTTTCCTGCATCCAGAGAAGGATCTCTTGCGAGTGAATTGCTATCAGAAAAGCGAAAAAAGAAAAAAAGGATTCTCAATAGATAATTTCATAATCCATCTCAAATGGCATTAAATACAGGGGAGAACGAACAGGGTCTTAAAAAAGTAATTGACCTGACACGCATGATTGCAATTGTTATTCTAGGACTTCATTGTTATTACTACTGTTACCAGTCCTTTTCAAACTGGCATTTAACAAGTAAAATTTCTGATCAACTGCTCCAGAATATTCAACTCACTGGGCTTTTTAGCAACTATAACAAATCCAAATTAATTGCGCTGGGATTGTTACTGTTATCCGTACTGGGAGTGAAGGGTAAAAAAAGTGAAAACCTTGGTTATAGACAGCCGTTGCTCTACCTGCTAACAGGGAAAGTTTTATACTTTTCAAGTTCCCTGATTTTAAACGCTATAATGATTGACTGGGAAATAATTACCGTAAGCTATATCACGGTAACTGTTATGGGTTTTTTGTTGGTGATGACCGGAGGAGGCTTGCTGACCCGGCTGATAAAAAATAAAATTAGTTCTGCAATTTTTAACACCTTGAATGAGACCTTCCCCCAGGAGGAGAGAAAGCTTATTAATGAGTATTCAATTAATCTGCCAGCCCAGTATAATCTCAAAGGCAAAATCCGTCAGAGCTGGATTAATTTCATAAATCCTATGCGAGGGCTGTTGGTTATCGGATCACCCGGTTCAGGAAAAAGTTATTTTGTTATAGAGCACGTTATCCGGCAACACATTGAGAAAGGATTTGCAATGTTTATTTATGACTACAAGTATGACGATCTGACTAAGTTCGCTTACAATCATTACCTCTTTCATAAAAGCAAATATTTGGTAGCCCCCAGGTTTTGCATTATCAATTTTGACGATCCTAATTATAGTCACAGGTGCAACCCATTGGATCCTAAAAATATGCATGATATCACTGATGCGGTAGAAGCTTCGAGAGTAATCATGCTTGGGCTGAACCGTTCCTGGTTGAAAAAGCAAGGCGACTTTTTCGTCGAGTCACCTATCAACTTTTTAACGGCTCTGATCTGGTTCCTTCGAAACTATGAAAATGGGAGGTATTGCACGCTCCCGCATGTTATAGAATTAATGCAGGTAGATGTAGAGAAGCTATTTTCGGTATTGAGATCCGAACCGGAAATAGAAGCCTACATTAACCCCTTCATAAGTGCCCTACAATCAGGTGCACTGGAACAACTTGAAGGCCAGTTGGGCGCAGCCAAAATCGGGATAGCACGCCTCTCCTCTCCTGCCTTGTACTATATTCTTTCAGGGAACGATTTTGACCTGGACATAAATAACCCCCGGGAACCAAAAATTTTATCACTGGCTAACAACCCGCAAAAGCAGGACGTGTATGGACCCATCCTTTCACTTTATATCACCAGGATGACCAAAATAATCAACACGAAAAATAAACTTAAAACCAGCCTGGTTGTCGACGAGTTTACTACCGTAACATTTCTGGGCTTTGATACACTGATCGCCACCGGAAGATCCAACAAGATTGCGACGACTCTGGCAATACAGGACGGTAGTCAACTGAAACTAAATTACGGAAAGGAACTCGCGGATGTCATCATCAACATCTGTGGGAACATTATAGTAGGTCAGGCTAATGGTGAAATTGCCAGGCAGGTGTCTGAACGGCTCGGGAAAACTTTGCAGGAACGGGAGAGCATTTCTATTAACAGTAGTGACACTTCTATCTCCCGATCAAAGCAACTCGATTATGCCGTTCCGGTCAGTACCATCTCATCGCTCTCTTCCGGGGAATTTGTTGGGATGGTTTCGGATAATCCGGATGAACTGATTGCCCTTAAAACGTTTCACAGCAGCATTATAAATGATCACGACCAGCTGAAGGATGAGCGGGATAATTTTGTTGCACTTCCGCAAATAAGGAACGTGAGCGCGAGCTCTGTAAAACAAGCCTATCATGATATCAAGCAGGATGTAAGCCAGTTGGTAGATGTGATGATGGAGGAAATGATTAATGACCCGGAAAGAGAGCATTTGATTGTGAGAAAAAGTTGATTAAAGTTCGCTAAAGCGAAGATATATTATAACTCAAGCATCAGGATTGAAATTCTTTGGTCTCCGGTTCGATCCCGGCTCACACCACAGGCATATCCCCATAGCAAGTTATAAATCAACTCGTTATGGGGTTTTTTAATTTAATGGTTGCCCGAATGGTTACCCATTTCCTGAAAAATGCATTTAACCTTTTCTGCATGTATAGAAAATTAATTACCCTTTAGTTGCCCTTTTGAATTTCACTATCCCTTTCCTGAACCCATCGACCATCGCATTAGCCCGCGTAATTGCTGAAGTCAGTTCGGCGATTAGAGAGGACAGGTTTAATACTTGTTCAAATAATTGATTATTCCAAAATCACCAGAAATAGCTTGCACTAGACAATCTGAAAGATTATATTCGTCGCATTATTAACCAGTGCCGAGTAGCTTCCATAAGAAAATCTCGCCTAAACTTAACTTTTAAATTAACTTTGTTTGTAGAATTTGAAAAAATTCACGATCTTTCGACCACTAAACTCTGTTTTTACACCATCAAAGTGAATAAACATGCTTTAACTGAGTTTGAAAAGTTCGATGCAAAAGATTTTTTAAACCACCCAGAGGAGCTCGCCATTCTCTATAATATCATTACAGAAATGGGAGTGAGAGGGGCGAAGCCGCACTATTTCAAGAATGAGTCAAGTGCGGAAGCCTTGCCCATCGTATCCTACAGTATCATGTCTCAGAATAAAAAGGATTTCGGGTTGCGCCTGTACTGTAAATTATTAACCGATAGCATCGTTGTGCTTCTCAATGGCGACATAAAAACAATGCAAAACCCCCGGTCCTGCCCTAAGGTGAGTTCACATTTCAACCTTGCCCTCAAAGTTGGCTCAGCTTTAGATAAACTCATACAAAATAAAGAATTAAACCTTACAAGTAACAATCCGCTATCTGAATGTATAATTGAATTATAACATGAATCTGACAAAATTTAAAAGTATCATCAGTGAAACGCCTGATGACTTAAAAGAAGAAGTAAGACTTTCAATGGACATATTGGATCGGATCCATGAACTTCTTGAAAAAAAATTCAATGGAAAACAGAAACTTCTTGCAGACAAACTAGGAAAGTCCGAAGCTGAAGTTTCCAAATGGCTAAACGGAGTTCAAAACTTTACAATCAAAACGATTGCGAAGCTTGAGATAGCCTTCGGTGAGCAAATCATAGCTGTTGCCACAGGAGCTGATAATTCTACTTTCGAACAGTGCACCCATAGGTACTCAAGCAAAAACACACGGATAGAAGTTGGTTTGTATGGTGATCTTGACCAAGTACAATCCGTTGTTTTTGAAAGTCAGCCTACTTATGGCATAACCAATGCTGACAGTATTACTCTCCACTCTAACCTCGCTGACGCATGACGAATCCAGAAGTGTTCGATATTAAGCTTGTAACAATAGATCGTATTAACATCATTAATACAGGTATAA
>JBBPYM010000221.1:0-7329 GCA_038199905.1 Chitinophagales bacterium
GATTTCTTTTTAAGATCATACTTAAATATCCAACGATTGACGAGGAGCTGCAAATACTTCAAAATGCGCATGAAGTGAAAACAACACATTACAATGAAGTAGTTAAACCCGTGCTAAGTGCATGCGAGATTGAACATTACCGCAACCTGACCAGTGGCCTGTTCATAGAAGAAAAAGTAATGGAATATATTGCAAAGCTTATTCATGAAACCAGGAGTGACAAATCATTGTTCCTCGGCGCCTCTCCACGGGCATCTGTTGCTGTATTAAAAACAGCCAAAGCATTCGCTGCCATGCGCGGCCGGGATTTTGTTACACCTGATGATGTAATTATGGTTTTGCCACCGGTTTTAAGACACCGCATTTTATTAACACCCGAAAAAGAAATGGAAGGCATTACCCCCGACGAAGTGATAGAAGGTATTTTGAAAAAAGTAGAAGTGCCAAGGTGATGGATCCGGCAGCAGCACTCAATTTTTAACATTGAAAAAATTTATAAAAAAATATATTGGCGATCTTTTCCTCAGCAACAGGTTGTATGCCGGGTTAATAGCTTGTTCATTGATGTTCCTGGTAAGATTTTTTGTCAGCTGGCCCGGTATCCTTCCTTACATCTTTACAATAGTGCTGGCTGGTTTATGTATTGCCGATTACTGCTTTCTCTTTTTTAGGAAAAGGGGCTTGTTTGCAGTCCGAACCCATGCCGAAAGATTTAGTAATGGAGACGAAAACCCGGTAAGGATAGATGTGGAAAACTTCTACAACCTGGCGGTGCAGGTGGAACTGGTGGATGAAGTGCCAGAACAGTTCCAGCGCCGCGACGTACTATTCAGATTACTGATTCCGGCGAGATCCACAAAAGCGCTTCAGTATTCGTTAAGACCAGTAAAGCGTGGCGAATACAATTTCGGAACCATCAATGCTTATGCAAGGGGCCCGCTGGGACTGGTGAAACGCCGATTCCGTTTCCAGGGTGATAAGATGGTGCCAGTCTATCCATCCTATATACAAATGAGGCAATATCAACTCATGGCGATCCATAATCGCCTGAGCGAAATAGGTATAAAAAAAGTAAGAAGAATTGGCCATAGCATGGAATTTGAACAGATAAAGGACTATGTGCGCGGGGACGATTACCGCACCGTAAACTGGAAAGCCACAGCCAAGCGAGGCCAGCTGATGGTAAATCATTATACAGATGAGAAAAGCCAACAGGTTTATTGCATCATTGATAAGGGTCGTGTGATGCAGATGCCCTTCGAAGGACTTAGCCTGTTGGATTATGCTATTAATGCCTCCCTTGTATTGTCGAATGTAGCGTTGATGAAACAGGATAAAGCGGGTTTGATAACCTTCTCGGAACGTCTGGGAGCGATGCTGGTAGCAGAGAAGAAGCCCACACAGATGCAGTCGATCCTGGAGGTGCTCTATAATCAGAGAACGCGTTATCTTGAGAGTGACTTTGAACTTTTATATGCGCATATCCGTAACCGTATAAAACAAAGGAGCCTGGTGGTGTTGTTCACAAATTTTGAGTCTATGACCGGGCTGCAGCGCCAGCTTCCTTACCTGCGAAAAATAGCACAGTATCACCTGCTTCTGGTAGTGTTTTTTGAGAATACGGAGCTTGCGCAATTAACCAGCAAACCTGTAACGGATGTTGAATCGGTTTATATAAAAACGATAGCGGAGAAGTTTGCTTTCGAGAAAAAGCTCATCGTTAAGGAGTTGCAGAAATATGGAATATTGTCTATTCTTTCTGCTCCCCAAAATATTACCATAAATACTGTGAACAAATACCTGGAGCTGAAGGCCAAGAGTTTGGTGTAACAGCTCCGGTAACTTAAATTTTATAATTTGAATTTTGAACTTTATTACTCGGAGGGCCAGATGTTGCTTATAGACAAACCGTTCCAATGGACATCTTTTGGTGTGATTGGCAAAGTTCGTCACCTTATTAAAATCAGGAAAGTAGGTCATGCAGGAACGCTGGATCCACTGGCCACCGGTTTGTTGATCGTATGCACTGGAAAATTTACCAAGAAGATCAACGAATACATGGCGAAAGAAAAGGAATATACAGGCACTATAACTATTGGTGCCACTACGCCTACTTTTGATCTTGAGAGCGAGCCGGTAAATTTCAAGCCGTATGAACATATTACAGAAGCGCAGGTGTACGATCTCACCAGCCAGTTTACCGGCGAGCTCATGCAGTTTCCTCCTGCGCATTCGGCGATAAAAAAGGATGGTGTTCGCCTCTACGAGCTGGCGAGAAAAGGTGTTGAGATAAAGTTGGAACCGCGTAAAGTAACAATACAGTCATTTGAAATAACCAACATCGAATTCCCGGTGATCTCTTTCAGGGTAACCTGTTCAACGGGTACCTATATACGCAGCCTGGCGAACGATTTTGGTGCGGCGCTTGGATGTGGTGGTTATTTAAGCAGTCTCCGCCGCACACGAATTGGAGAGTATCTTGTAAATGATGCTTTAACAATTGAACAGTTGGAAGAAAAGGTGAAGGAAGAGCGGGGGCGTTTAATGTAGGAAGGGTTGTATTGTGGCATTACTCCGTTGGAGGGATGTGGTGACGAACGTCTCTTTTTTCTTTGATTAACTCCCTTGAAAGTGAGGCAGGCAGCAGATCTCCCCCATTGGAGCTACCGTTAGGACGCAAGTAAGAGCGCAAGACCAGTATTTTTTTAATCCTGCTACAAGCGTGGTTATTATTCAACAATCTGATAGCTTTGGATCGGTACGCTGTTATAAAAGATTTATCCTAAAAGTTATCATCCAATGCTGACCAAATCTTGGGGCAGTCTTTGATTACAGCGGAACATCTGAGGAGCGTGAGGCATGGATATTTGCGTTCACCGCACCTCAAAAATATTATTTGGGCATTAATGTGTAAATACGAACAAGATTGCCGGCACAAAGAAATTACAATATTTCAATAACTCACCAGACACATTATGGAGGTGTTTATTAGATCTTTTGATTTATCCGGCGGAGCTGCTGTGCACTCGTCCTCATTAACTCCGTGTCTCCCTGTGCCTTTAGTGCCTCCGTGGTTCAACCTGCTGTAAACCACGGAGGCTCTTAGCACAAACGCTTTTCTTGAAGGCAAAAACCTCGCTCAAAATCCAAATTGTGTCAAATGATGATCCAGGTGTTTGTAAAACATATTGTTCCATTCTGTTTTACTCAACTTGACAAACGATAGGAATTCGCTGTTATCAAACTTATTTTCCCCCAACTCCTGCGTGCGGGCGATATAACCAATGAGCCTGTTCCTTTCCACTTCAAAGTTTTTCCTTTCCTTAATTAGAAACACTGGCGCGGTCCTCCAATTACGACCGTACGGCACCTCGCTGACCATTTTATTTTTTACAAAGCTCTTCAGGATTAATTTCATCACAAAACCTGGTTTAGGATGTTTGTCCTCATAAAACATTTCATAAGATACATTACAATGCGCCAGCATCTGGTCTGCAGACTTCTGGCCCCAGCCAGACTTTGCTCCCGGTTCAATCTGGTTGATGGCGTTGAATAACATTGTCTGCAACGTTTTTCGTGAAAATGTTGGGTAAAGCCATGGTGGAGTTTTTGATTAGTTTTTATAATAGTGAAATCAACAATAAGAACAACCACTAACAAAATCGGGAAGTCTGTTGCCAATTCAGGGAAGTATTGATTATAAGATACTTTATCTCAATATAGCTATCAAAATTTTTCCTTGCTTTATCATCATGCACATTTGATCCAGTAAGGAATACAATATTTTGGCAGTAAATCTTACATGTTGGTGCATATAAAAGTAGAAACGCAAGCGCAGATCTCGCTAAAATGGCATGCCGATACCAAGCTGGAACTGCCCGGAATTAAGTTGTATTTTTTGGAACCACCCGTTCCTGATGTATGCGTAATAGGGGTTTTTGACTTTATAGGCCCAGTCGAAACGAACCAGAAAATAGTTAAAGTCGAACCGGAGACTGGTTCCTGCGGCGACGGCTATGTCGCGGTAGAGCTGGTCAAATTTAAAAGCCGACCCTTTTTGTTTAGCCGTGCCGTCGGTGTTGCGGCTCCAGATATTACCAATATCGCTAAACAGTGCGCTTTTAACCTTGATGCCACCGATAGTGCCAACATTAAACCTGAACTCCACGTTGGCTTCAATCTGGATATCGGCAAACCGGTCGTACCCGCCGCCATTGAGGGTGTCATAAAAAACAGACGATCCGATGCCCAACCGACGCACCTGCCAGGCCCTCATACTATTTGGGCCACCCGCGAAATACGATTTAAAAAATGGGAGCGAGTTTTCTTTGCTCCCGTCAACCGTTCGTCCATAGGGTATGCCTATACCCGCATACCCCCTGAATGCCCATTCGCTCCTTTCCATTCTTACCAGGTGTTTCAGTTCAACATCCGTTTTAATATAACGAAAGAGGCCGCCATCGCGGTCAACATATTTCAACAATCCCAAAATGCCGCCACTTTCTTCAATCCCGATCTTTAGTGAATTAAACTTATTATTTTTTGAAAACAACGTTTGAAAAATCAGGTTCTGGCTGATTACAAGACCATTTTTAAATGAGTTTTCAAGATTTGGTATGGAATCAAATAATCTTACCAGGCTGTCTCTTTTACCCAGCCGCACCAATTCAATATTAAAAGGAATATAGAGCCAGGTGGTTTTGCGTTGACCAGCCCTTGTTTCTGTTCTGCGTTCCCTGGTGGTCCATTCGTAACCAATCGATCCATTGATCGATCCGAGGGTAAAAAAGTCGCGCCTGTCGGTATAGGAAGCGCTGAAATTAAGGATGGTGCGGGATGTGTTGAACCTGTCTTCTGCCGTTATCCTGAAAGGCAGTATAAATTTTGGAAAAAAAATATTCTGCGAGACACTTCCCTGCAAAGTTTGTATCAGCCTGGTTTTTGAGCCAAGCTCTATACCACCACGTATGTTCGTGGTAGATTGGATTGATTCCCGCGCAAGATTACGGTTGCGCAAGCTTACATTCAATCCAAGTCCAAAAAGGTTACTGCTGGCAATTACATCCCCGGAGTTTCGTGTAGCTTCGAGGTCTATAACCAGGCTCAGTTTCTTGGCAGGATAAAGGTTTAGGAATGCATTTATAATTCCAAGCGAGTCATTGGGCCGCAATTCAACATTTACCTGCTGCCAGGCTCCAAGCTGGCTGAAAGTATTGATGGTCTTGTAATAATCCCGTTGGCGGTATAGTGATCCAGGTACCAGGCTGCTGTTTTTTCTAAGGAAAGCGGGCTTATACTGGTTAGTTCTGCTAAAGATCGTAATATCCTTTAACGTTGAAGAGTCGTAGGGTGATTTGGTAGAGTCGTCAAATAATTGCAGTTCCGGGTAAATGCTCACGTTGCCGATAAAATATTTTTTCAAATGGTCCGTATTTTCCTTGGTGCGTTGTTTAATCACCACATTTATAGTTGGGTTGTCCCTTTTTAGTTTAAGTTCATTAAGTAGTCGGATCTGTTCAAAAGGATCAAGGCCGGGGTTGATCAGGGCTGCAAGTACGGTATCCACTTCAGCGTAAATGTCTTCCTTGGATATCTTAAAGTAACCATTGTCCCTGAAAAGTTCTATTAGCCTGTCCAGTTCAGCGGATACCTGTTGCTGGGAATACGGCTGCCCTTTTACTAAAAGCGCAGCTTTGGGGTTGCGGGAGGCGAGCCGTTGCAGGGAAGTATCTGTAAGCGCATAACCAACTGAATCCATTTTCAGATTTTTGCCCAGGTTAACGATAAAATCTATGGTTACCCGTTGTTGTTTGCCCACATGTTTAAGCGTAGAGTCCCACCGGATCTGTGCCTGGTAATACCCGATTGAATTGGTGAGGGCGCTCATGTACATCACAGAACGATATGCATAGCTTGTATCGAAAACCGCCGGCCTTATTAATGTTTTGCGAATGCCGGCAAAGGAGATCACCCTGGTTTTTAAGCTGTCATCCAGTTGGTTAATCAGCCGGGCCTCAAGATCCTGTTTTTCTGCCAGTTTTACATCGCCTTCTACTTTTACAGTGGTCTTAAAAACAAAGGGTTTATCTGCCTGGTATTTTTTTGGTATAATACAAGCCACACCTACTATCATAGAAAGCAAGATCACCCAGGATAAAGAAGAGAAAAAAGAAGTAGTAACTTGCCGGTGATCTGTCATAGATAAGGAATACTTGTTTCCTGGTTTTTAATGTGCTTTTTGAAGGGTAAAGGAACGATTATTTTTTTAAAAGTAATTTCAGATAAAATAATCTAAAACCAGATGCTTACAAAATCGCAGGTCAAATATATCCAAAGTTTAAACGAGAAAAAATTCAGAAAGGAGTACGGCGTGTTCGTGGCGGAAGGACCAAAGATCATTGCTGAGTTACTGGCCAGCGACATTATAGAACCAATTGCCCTTTATGCTACTGGCGAATGGTGGCAGCTACAGGGATCTTTGAAGAACCAGTTGCCATTTGCCGTGTTTTATGAAATTGAGGTAAAGGAACTCGAAAGGATCTCTTTCCTCACTACTCCAAATCAGGTTTTAGGCGTTTTTAAACAGCCTGATTTTGCCAGTCGCCTTTCTTTTAAAAATAGAATTACCATTTTGCTGGACGGCATCCAGGACCCTGGAAATATGGGGACCATCATACGTATAGCTGATTGGTTTGGCGTGCAACAGGTTGTTGCAACTGTGGATAGTGTAGATGTTTACAATCCAAAAGTGGTACAATCTACCATGGGTGGCCTCGCCAGGGTGAAGTTGATTTATGAGGACCTTAACTTGTTTATCGAGGCTCACAGAGAAATTCCGCTCTTTGCAACCACACTAAACGGGCAGCCTGTTTCTTCATTTGGAAAAATCTCGGAAGGTTTACTGCTTATCGGGAACGAATCAAAAGGCATTAGTGAGGAATTATTAGAATCGGCAACTCACCGGGTAACGATCCCAAAATACGGAAAGGCAGAGTCGCTTAATGCAGCGGTCGCAACGGGGATAATCTTATCGCATTTTGTGTAACAGTCAATCGCCAGTTTTTATCTAAACTGTATGGCCTTAACCGGCTGTATCCTTTTTATGATAAAAGTGGGTATGATTAATACCAGGAAACATACCAGAAAGGTTCCACCATTTACGAGCAACACCTGCCACCATTCTGTGCGTGCCTCCGCCTTGGAAATGTAATACATGTCTTCCGGCAGCGCTATAAACCCATAACGCTGCTGCAGCCAGCAAAAACCAAGTCCTACAATATTGCCAACGGCTATGCCGACAATCGCAATGATAGCTCCCTGCATTAGAAA
>JBBPYM010000222.1:0-16719 GCA_038199905.1 Chitinophagales bacterium
AGACCCGGGATGGAGGAAAACGAGGATCGGACATATACGTTCGCTATATCAGATAATTCGTTATTACTTCTTATAGGGCTGCTTAATACCAGTTGTCCAACCGGCAATGTGGAGGCATCAAAACGAATAATAAAGGGAGGCTGGGTGCCCGGTGGAAATATTGCCTGCGCCCTGTTTGAGAAGGCAGAGACCTCCGCTGCAGCCTGTGCCATATTAGTTCCTTCGTAAAAGGAAAGCTTGATCAATGTGAGCCCCTGAATATTCTTTGTTTCAATACTTTTAACACCGCCGACATACAGTAACAGGTTTACATATTGTTTACCGAAATAACCTTCCATTTGGTTAGGAGTATAACCGCCAAACGGATGTGAGATATAAATTACAGGGAGGTTAAGATCAGGAAATATATCGATCTTGATATTGCGCACGGCATTGATACCAAAGAAGAATATCCCTGCCACCAGTACCATCACGGTAATAGGTTTTCTCAGCGCACTCTTGATTAATCCCATAGGTGTTGATGTTTGCTTTTTAGCTATCATCTATCAGCTATCAGCTATCAGCCGTTGGCTGATGGCTTTAAAAATTAAAGCATTTTAAGGAACCCTCTTAATTCTCGCCATACCTCATATCCTCATACCCCATACCCCTAAAACTCATTGATAAAAATGCCAAAGTTCCCGGTGGCTGCGGCTTTTAGTAACAGTGCCTGCCATACGTTGCTGTATGCGATAACACGATCTGTTTCCGCACGGTTCAGCGTATAGAGTGCCTGGGTGATGTCTACAATATTGCTCAGTCCATTTTTATAAAGAACTGATTTCTGCAGGTAGGCATCCCCTGCTGCTTTAACCTGTATCGGTGCTTCAAGATAATTTTCCATGGCGTTCTTTATTTTATTAGTGGCAAGAAGGGCCTGGTTTTGGTACTGCTGCGCTGCCTGGTTGTACTCATCTTTCAGCGCCAGAGAATTGTAACGCTGTGTCTGCACCTGCTGTTGCACGCGCAAGGGGGTAGTTAAGTTCCATATAAAACCTACCCCTGCCAGGTAGTTGCTCCGCGCTGGCTTAGTTCCATCCAGGTAACTTTTTGAGTAAGCGGTAGGGAACTGTTGTCCATAATTATAATCAAATCCAGAACCACGGCTTTGTATAACCGTAAACAGGGAGAAGCTGGGATAATTGAATGTGCGCAGGTACTTCACCTGCTGGTCACTTACGTTTATAAGGCTTTTATAATAATTTAATGCGGGGTGATTGTTGTCAGCATGTACCGAATCGAAGATAGATACTGGAATGCGTGAAATGAATACGCTGTCGAGCACAAAATCCTGTGCAACGATTCCCATAAACTGAGCCAGCTGGCTAGCCTGTTCCTGTTCATAGTCTTTTGCCCTTACCAGGGAGATTTTAGCGCTCGAGATCTCTGCGTTTGCCTGGGAAGAGTCAACTCCTGGATTTAAACCGTTCTTCGTACGTGCTACAACAACGTCACGTAACCTGGAGGCCCGGTCGAGGTTATTTTGTTGCGATCGCGTGAGTCTTTGAGCAGCAAGCAGGTTAAGGTATGCTGCGGCGACTCTTATTTCATGTTGAAATATTTCCTGTTCAATGTCAGTCTCATCTCTTGCCAACAAAGCTTTCGCCGCGTTGATCCTTTCTCTTATCCTGCCAAACGAAAAAAAGTCCCAATTTATATTTGCCAGGTAGAGGGCTCCAAAAGCACTGTTCCAATTTTGGCTTTCAAGTGATGGCCCGCCGGAGGAAGCACTCAGTCCCCTGAATCCATATAAAGGACCGCTTTGACCATTGATGGTTCCGTAATCCTGCTGTGCGGAAATGTTAAGATCCGGCAGGTATTCTCTCCGGGTTCCGAGCAATGCTGCCTTTGATCCCTTTATGTTATTTAATCTTGCTTTTATAGAACCATAGTTTGCCACCCCGGTTTCCACCGCAACTTTTACAGTCAGCGGTTTAGGCTGGGCAACTAAAACTTGCGCTTGCAAGATGATAAAACCAAATAACAAAAATGCAAAGGAAAGTATTCTAAACATGTATGCGTAAATAATTTCTATTTTACTGAAGATTGATCCGCATGGCTGGACTCATTGGCTATGCAAACTTAATAGATGTGCCGCTAAAGAAGTGTAATTATCTCTGGTAATAGGACGGGAATTAATCATATTACGTTAATTTTCTTCCACGATACAAAGGTGCATCTTGCATTTTCATGGAGTTAGTAAAATCCGAATAATTCCTGGTGGATTTTATTTTTACTGATTTTTTTGAGGGGGGCTGATGTTTCTTCATTAATCATTTTGCAGGTAATGTTGCAAGTGCGTAATGAAATTGACGCAAAAAAAACAACTTAAGCTTTGCCCTGCAGCTGAGGCTGGTAGCATATCCCCTCCTTAAAGAGGACGTTTGAGCCTAAGGCCAAACGGGGGTGGGTGCCGTTTGCCAATTGTTAGAGACTACGCCTAAAAACGCTGATGGCGAAGCAGAATTCACAAGCTCCCAGAGACCCCGCCAAGTGTACCCACCCCCCGTTTCGCCCCATCAGCAATGCACCTTTCACTGCAGTAATGGCACAAACTTGAGTGAACCAACTAGTCAATACTCCAGGGACACCTTGCACTACTCATTATTATTTACTCTTTAATCGTTTTAACAAGCACTAACGCCAACTTCCATTTACTTACCAGACAACTTCTCCAACAGCCAACTGGTCAACTTTTCATTTTGTTCGGGGTAGGTCCAGTGACCGGTTTCGAGCGCAAGAAACAAAGACTTGTCCGCAGCAATAACATTATATGCCGCATACATGGATGTTGGCGGACAGGTTTCATCGTTGTAACCCCAACTATACATACCCGGCACTTTCACGAGCCTTGCAAAGTTTACTACATCATAATATTCGCAGGTTTCAATCTTATCTTTTTTATTATTAAAAGTGAAATTGTATTTATCAAAAAGATGTGGCCATCCGCCAGCACGTCCTTTAAGATAACCGGTAAGGTCGCATAAGGCAGGATAAAAAGCTGCCAGGTATTTTACGCGGGGGTCAAGAGCCGCGGTAATTAATGAAAGAGCACCTCCCTGGCTGCCGCCTGTAACTGCCAGGTTTTTCCCATCATACTGTGGAAGACTTACAATAAAGTCATTTGCACGCACACAGCCCATGTACACTCTTTTGTAATAATACCTGTCACGATCATCAAGATTAAAATTCTGGTATCCGTTAAGTGCTCCTGCACCCAAACTGGTATACACAGCCGGATCCATGTTTACGGGAACACCGTGAATGCCTATTTCGAAGGTGACAAAGCCCTTTTCCGCAGTTGCCACATCGCCATTATAAGGCCTCACACCTGCACCTGGGACCCTTAATACAGCGGGATATTTTCCTTCCTTTTTCGGCACACATAAAATGCCATAAAGTCTTGACCCTACCCGGTAATTCTGAATGTTAACATGGTAAACATTAACTTTCTCCGTGGAGCGCTCAGGCATCAGCGTCATACGGGTATCCAAGGGGATTTTTGCAAGGTCTGCCTTGGCCTGGTCCCAGAATTGAACAAAATCTGATGGATTTTCAATAGTCGGCTTAATTGTAGTGGGCTCAAAACCTGCCGTGGCAAGATTCCGGTATTGTTTTCCATCAACAGTCGCGTAAACCGTACACCGCAGGAAACCAGCTGTTTTCATCGTTCCCCCATCAATCGTAAAGTTGGTTTCATTTAGGGTGAGGGAATCTTTCTTAAAGGGTATCATTTTTTCCGGACCAACCTCATATCGCACCCTCGCGTTCTTTACGGGATTACCAAACTGCAGCACAGAAACGGTAAATTTCACCTTCTCTCCCACTTTATACAACCAGTCTTTATGATCCGGTGCAACAATAATCTTTACTATTTGCTCCACCGGCTGAGCCACAACTGGTGCACACAGTGTTAGAAGCAATAAACTGCAAAATACTACCGTAAGTTTTTTCATGAGAAGAAGATGAGGTATTTCAAGTTATTAAGGAAATAAAATTGAGTTGCCAGGTTGCAAGATGCTAGAAAACTGCCAGGGCGTTTCCCATTAGGAGTTTAGTAATAGTCGACAGCTATTTTATTTTGTTAAGCTCTTCTACATTAAGCGCCTTCTGCCTTCCCTTGAATTTCCGCCTCACCGCTGTTACTTCATTTGCCGTAATTGCAGGGGCATTGTTGTTCCAGGATTTACGAATAAAGCTCATCACCTGCGCAATATCTTCATCTGGAAGATCTGTATTATAACCCACACCTGGCATTTCGCCGTTGTAATCAGGTGCTTTGTACACTATGCCATTTACCTTAATTGGTCCGCTGAGTCCAAATAATATAATTGGTATCAACTTATTTTTATCACCTGTTACCCATTCGGAATTATTCAATGGTGGTGCAAGTGACTTGATTCCACCACCATCTGCCCCATGACAGGTTTGGCAGGTAGATTTGAACAAGACAGCACCTTTGGGAAATTCTTTCGCGATTAGTCTTGGGTCGCTACCGGCTTTTGACTTGGTTACATCGTTCACTACCAGTCTGAGCCTTTTATAAACAGCAAAATTCGTATCAACTTTTTCAACGGCAAGTGCCTGTAAAAATTCCGTCTCTTTATTTTTTAAGCTGCTTATAGCGGCATCTGCCACAAGAACATCCTGGGGATACAATTTTATAACGTTCATCAACATTCGATTTGCCATCAGCTTGTCAATTGGCTGTACGGTTTGGGCGAGGAAGGCTATATAGGGAGCGGAAAGCGAATCTTTCAATCCCAGCACCTGTTTCAGCACCGGTGCATACTGTGGATAATTCTTAATTGTAATTATCGAGGGCAGCACATAAAGAGCCTGCATACGAATTTGCCATGATGCTTGCTCAACCAGCGGCGAAACATCTTGCGGCCTTAAAACGCCAAGCCCTTCCAGCGTCCAGAGCGCATGTATAACTGCAAGGGGATTCTTATCCTCCAGCAACAGCCGCAGCGCAGGAATAGCCTGCA
This sequence comes from Chitinophagales bacterium, assembly GCA_038199905.1. Lineage (GTDB taxonomy): Bacteria > Bacteroidota > Bacteroidia > Chitinophagales > Chitinophagaceae > JADCRZ01. The sequence continues at coordinate 5,031 of JBBPYM010000222.1, forward strand.
CGGCTTTCCTGTCTATCAATAATTGTTGCGCCTTATCACGTACCGAGCCGTTAGGGTTAGACAGCAAACTGGTTAGCTCAACCGGGTTTGCAGGATAATCTACCGCTTTACCCGATCCTGTCTTAGGCTCAATCTTATAAAGTCGGCCATACGACAGCGGCTGCGTAAGCTCCCTGATTTTTACCTCATTCTTAAGGTAAGGGGTAATGTAGGTTTTGTGTTGAATAATACCGCGGTACATGTCTACAACATACAACGCACCATCGGGGCCATTATACAATGTTACGGGCCTGAAGCGCTCATCGGTACTGGTTAGAAACTCTTTGCCTTTATAAGCCTGCCTGCCAGACACGCGGTTTCCCTCGTTCACCAGGATATCTCGTTTGATCAGGTTTGCGGAAGGCTCGCCGACAAAAGCATTTCCCTGGTAGTCGGCACCAAACAGGTTACCGCGGTAAATGACCGGCCCGCTTGCTGCCGTAAAATTTACCAGTCGAAGACTATCATCAAGTATGCCCTTAAGATATCCCCTGTTCACACCCGGGGTGGGCCTTGCAGGATATACTTTGTTATCCGACACTATCCGTTCGTTAAATCCGGAAACCCTTTTTTGGTTTGAGTTTGCTGCGCCGGCAGCGGGACCAAAATAATCACCCAGTAAATTAAAAGAATTGTTGTTGTAATATAATCGACCTGCATCATCCTGGGAAATACCCCACTGGCCCCGGTCAAAGGTTTTCTCTATTAGCCATTTATCTCCCGACTTGCGGTATCTTTTCGTTGAGTTAGCGCTATAGATCCAGTTATCCATGGCACGGTAAAGTCCATTGGGCCAATGTTCAACATTACCTGATTCTGTATATGCCGGATCTACCAAAACCTTTTTGCCATGAACATCATTTGTATTTGAAACATACCATAGGTTTGGCGGCTCTGCGACAAGTAAGCCATTTTCTACTATACACATCGCCCTGGGCATCACCAGCGAGTCCAGGAACACCTTTCGGTCGTCTGCCAAACCATCCATGTTCTTATCCTCAAGTATCACTATTTTACCTATAGGCTTATCTTCACCATTGCCGGCAGTATCAGGCATGTATCCTTGCATCTCAAGTACCCAAATACGGCCCTTTTCGTCAAAATTCATGGCAACGGGTGCAACAACAAATGGCTCAGCAGCCACAAGCTTAACAACAAAGCCGTCTTCAACTTTCATGTGTTCAAGCGACTCTTTCGGTGTTAACACGGGTGAGGGTGGAATGCTTTTCCTGAAGGCCAGCGAATCGTCGTAAACCTGGCCTTTTGTGGAAGTTTCACTGGATGTACAGGATAGCATGCTCAACATTAAAGTTGCTATCAAAACCTGTAAATTATAGAGTAAGCTAATCATACTGTAAATATATTTATGAATTTGCTATTTTCAATCCGAAACATGATGTTTGAATCGGCGGATCCTGCATCAGGAAAGTTAAAACAAGATTGGTGTAAGGTAACGATTGGTGTATTAAAGATGATTTAAGGATGTAAGTAGCAAATGGCTGAAGCTGTTCAAGTGCAACACTAACAACGGGGAACTGCATTAATTGCATACAGATTAATTTCATGAAAATTCTTTCGCAAGGTAATCTATACGCTTTCTAATTTAAAAAACATCTATTCTGTGGCTGTTAATAACTGGTTAATGACTGTTCGTTGAGATAGCTGTTTAGCGATTTTGCAACCTGGTTCTTTAATTGCTGTTGCTCATTCGTTGAGTTTGAGGAGTCGTTGATGATGTGCCCATTAATACCTGAAATTATATGATTACCAGATAATACCTTCTCAAGGTCGCCATTCATTACGGTAATATGGTATTCAGTGTTTCTCCTTTCTCCTTCACACTCGCCAGGAAAGAATATGAAGAACCTTTATACTCGAATCCCAGGGATAGTATGCCAGACATAGCAATTAAATTTAATATTTGCTCAATAACATAGAAAATTAAAAACTGTTTTCAATTAATATGTCACTGGAAAAATTATTTGCAAACTATTTCTTCAACACCCTGGTTCAAATATAATAAGTTTGTGTGATATGACTGTTGAACTGAGTCGCTGGAAAAGACGAACTTGTGGAATATTGATAAATCCGGTCTCCACGTTATAACGGAGATCAACATAGCCAAATGCATGAATAAACTCGAGAAAGCTTTTGAACTCTTCGACAGTTATAACAAACAGGACCCGAACACGATAATTTGGGATGACACTACTTATGCTTCGGAATATTTTTATGCATTAAAGCTGTACCAGTGGGTAAAAGAACTGGCTCCTGATGCCAGCGAAGCCTTGTTACTTGCTTCAAGAGCTCAACATATAGGCAGGTGGACAAGTCCGCGAACTTCTTACGCGGATGGCAAGGCAGGATACCTTCAGTGGAGAATAGACCTGGCAAAATTCCATGCCGCAAAAGCTACACAGCTCATGAAAGAAGCGGGTTACGACGATGACGTAACAGGGGCGGTTCAGCATATTATGCTAAAAAAAGAGCTTCGTACTGATCCCGAAGTGCAAACCATTGAGAATGCGTTGTGCCTGGTTTTTCTGCAGTACCAATATGAAGATTTCATTGACAAACATGATGAAAAAAAAGTTATCCGGATCTTGCAGAAGTCATGGTCGAAAATGAGCCAGCCGGGGAGGAATGCTGCTTTAACAATAACCTTCAGTGACAAAGGAAAAGAACTTTTAGAAAAGGCAGTTTACTGATCTTTGCAAATAGGAATTAACATGTTCAAGCTTTCATCTCCTATGAATAAAAATCATGTTGCACATGGAATAAGTTTATTTTTCGCGTACAGAATGGGTGGCAGACGCAATTGGACCTGGTTCATATCACCCGTATCACTCTTTATTTTATTACTGCTCAGCTTTGATTCCCCGGCGCAGGGACCGCTGGACCTGTTAAAAGATTCAGCTAACACTAGTTCGCAATACCCGGCGGAGGTTTTTATCAATCGTTTAGATACTATTCATTCGAGACTTAATCGCATCAGCAATTTTTCAAGCAGGGGCTTTGATACCAGGGAGATAGATAGCGCCTTGCCTGAAATTGCAGAAAACCTGCAAATTATCAGCGAAAACCTTTCGTTGTATTCAAGCGTGCTTGATACCAAGAATCTACAGATGTTCCAGATCCTGCTGAACGACATGAAAGAGGTTTTAGATGAGTGGCGGATTTCCTTATCGCGGTATAACAAGGAACTGGTAAAAATGAACACGGAGATCACAGCTTTTACAAACGATTCCGTGATGCGCAAATTTATCCGGGATACCACCTACAGCCGATTGTACATTGTTCAACTCGACCAGCTCAAAGAAAAATGGAAACTTGCAAATTCCTTCACCGGTAACAATCTTGCGAAAATTAACCGGTTGCAGGCCGATGTTTCCAATGACTACTTTGAAGTGATCGACTTGCAAGGTAAGGTTAGAACCCAGTTAAGAACGCTTGGAAGAAAATCTTTCAGTAAAGAATATGAATACTTATGGAAAGCAAATGGTAGCATCGCCACGGATAACCAGGTAGCCGAACTTGCTAAAAAGTCTTACCAGGGGCAAAAGAAAATATTTCAATACTATTTTCAGCAGGACTGGGACATACGTTTTTGGATGATATTAATAGGTATCGCCTTTTTTTGGTGGGTCTCCAGGAACTTTAAACGATTGAAAGAAGGAGGACTTAAAGAGCAGTCACTCCAGGTAGAATTTCGCTATCTTAAAAGAGTCCCTATCCTTGCAACTTTAATTGTGCTGTTTAACCTGGTGCCATTTTTTGATCTGCACCCACCTCCTGCTTACGTGCAGATCATAGAATTTTTACTCGTAATCATCCTTACTATTTTCTTTGCCAAAAACTGGCCGCGATCATTATTCTACTACTGGGTTGGCATCGCCATACTGTTTGTTTTATTCGCCCTTACAAGCGCCGTTCTAATACCCGGCAAAGGGTTTAGAAGCTGGTTACTATTTTTAAATACTGCTGCTGTCGTGCTGGGAATCTTTTTCGTCGGCAGGTTGAAAAAAGATATGCCCATAACTACGAAGGTTAAACCTGTGACATGGGTATATATTGTATTGAATATCTTTTCGATAATCTGTAACCTTTATGGCCGGCTTAGCCTTGCAAAATTGTTCAGTCTTGCTGCCATTTTTGGGCTTACACAAATAATCGGGCTTGCTGCGTTCATAAGGATCATTAAAGAAGCTATCCGGCTTCAGATAGAATCAAGCAAAAAGACAGGAGGTATTATCTCCCAAATCAGTTATGAAAAAGTTGAAAAAGAACTCAGTTTAGTGCTAAACATCCTCGCCGCTTTCACCTGGATAGTTATCTTCACTATCAACCTGAATATATACGACATCCTCTACCGGATCATAGACAGGCTGCTTACAAAACCAAGGTTTATAGGGAGTACGTCCTTTGAGTTGGGCAATATTCTTCTCTTCATTGTTATCATTTATGTTTCCAATATTCTTCAGAAGTATGTGGGTCAGTTGTTTGGCTATACGGATGATAACGTATTGCCGGTCCAAGGTGTAAAAAAGGGTTCCAAACTGGTGATGACCCGGTTGATCTTGATAGTGATCGGGTTCTTTTTGGCTATCGTGGCTTCAGGTTTGCCTATTGATAAAATAACAATAGTGCTGGGTGCGTTGAGTGTGGGTATTGGTCTTGGATTGCAAAGCATCGTTAACAATTTTGTGTCGGGCATAATATTAATTTTTGAGAGGCCCTTTGAAATTGGCGACTTTGTAGAGCTTGATAATAAAAAGGGTATCATAAGAGACATTGGGATTCGTTCGAGCAAACTGCTGAACCAGGATGGTGCAGAAATCATTATGCCTAATGGAGATCTGCTTTCCGGTCGTGTTGTTAACTGGTCCTCTCGCAACAATCATATCCGTGTTGAGCTACTGGTAAACGTTGAATCGGGAGCAGACCTTGAGGAGATAAAAAAAGTATTATTAGACGCCTTGCTGAAAAATCCGGAAGTGTTGGAAAGCGTTCAGCCAGAGATAATCCTCAAGAGTATTTCCAACAGCACTTTAGGTTTATCGATATTAGTATGGATTAAGAACGTTAACAGGGATATTCACATAAAGAGCGAATTATTATCAACCGTTTATACCACACTCCTAAGAAACAATTTTAAAGTGGTATAGCTGTAAATTTTTAAACAAACCAATCAATACAATGGAATACAGGAAATTGTCTACATCAGACCTCGAACTATCAGCAATAACATTTGGCGCCTGGGCCGTAGGTGGATGGATGTGGGGCGGCACGGAACGTAAGGATGCTATAGAAGCGATAAAGGCAGGTTACGAGTTGGGTGTTACCTCAATAGATACCGCGCCGGTTTACGGCCAGGGACTTAGTGAAGATATTGTAGGTGAAGCTATAAAAGGCATCCCCAGGGACAAGGTACAGATCCTGACCAAATACGGCATGCGGTGGGATCTTGAAAAAGGTACCCTGGCTTTTAAAACAAAGAATAATGACGGGGAAGATATCGATGTTTATAAATATGCCGGCAAAGAAAGCATCATCAAAGAGTGTGAGAACAGCCTGAAACTACTGGGTACGGATTATATAGACCTCTACCAGATACACTGGCCCGACTTGACAACTCCCATCCAGGAAAGCATGGAAGCCGTTGCCCAACTTATTAAACAAGGTAAAGTCAGGTACGCAGGTGTCAGCAATTATAGTGTTGACCAGATGAAGGAAGCCGGTATACATGTTGACCTTGTTTCCAACCAGGTACCATATAGTATGGTCAAGCGTGATATTGAAGCCGATGTGGTTCCATACAGCATTAAGGAAAACATCGCCATTATAGCATATAGCCCACTACAGCGTGGCTTATTAAGCGGAAAGATGAAAGCTGGCTACCAGTTTGGCGAAGGAGATCACCGTGCCGGCCTGTACTATTTCAAGGATGAAAACCTTAGGCGAACAAACGAATTTCTTGATAAGATAAAACCGCTGGCCGACGAAGAAAATGCCACCCTTGCTCAATTAGTGATCCGCTGGACCATCGATCAGCCAGGGATTACAATCGCCCTCGTCGGCGCCCGCAACGCCGAACAATCCATTCAAAACGCAAAGGCAATTGGTATAAAACTGTCGAAGGAAGATATTGGTTTTATTAACGGAGAACTGGCGAAACTGGAGATGGTGGGATAGAGCTATCAGCCATCAGCTATCAGCCATTAGCTATCAGCCATTAGCTAGAACCTTATGGCACAGCTATACCAAAGTATAGTCATACATTATGAAGAAACCAATTTACTTTGGTGTGTAATTGGACCATCGCTGATAGCTGACGGCTGAAAGCCATCTCTTCTACCCCTTAAACTTCCCCTTAAATTCCGACTTAAATTTTCTGAAATCAGGTATTGAAACGTTCTGCACGTACGGATTTGTGGGATGATTGCTGATGTACTCCTGGTGATAGGATTCTGCGGGGTAGAACTTCGCAACCGGCATCACCTGGGTTACAATTTTGTCGCGGAATTTTTTCGAGTCAGTTAATTTTTTAATTTCGGCTTCGATAGCCTGTTTCTCTTTATCGTTGCGATAAAAAGCTACCGACCTGTATTGTGACCCAACATCATTACCCTGCCTGTTTAGCGTAGTAGGATCCTGGCTGGCGAAAAATGCCTGGACCAGCGTTTCATAACTTATTACCGATGGGTCGTAGTACACTTCTACAACTTCTGCATGGCCTGTTGAACCGGAACATACCGATTCATAATTCGGGCTTTTAGTAACGCCACCAGCGTAACCAGACACGGCATCCCTGACACCAGCGAGGCTCTGGAATACAATTTCTGTATGCCAGAAACAGCCCTCGCCAAATGTCGCAACCGCCTCATTGGCCGATTTTTTAGCTTTCGATCCAACTGCAATACCAATGTCTTTGCTTTGTGTTTGAGCACAGGAGATAAATAAAACCACAGACATCACTGTGAAAAATAACTGTTTCATAAAAAATGGTTAAACTGGATTTTACTTTTGAGGTTTTGAACTGGTCGGGGGTGTGCCGCCTTCAGGCACAAAGATCATTGCTGCCGAGTTCATACAATATCTTTTGCCCGTTGGTGCTGGGCCATCGTCAAATACATGACCTAAATGTGACCCACTTTTACTGTCTACTACTTCCCAACGCACCATCCCGTCAGTTCCGTCCCTGATCAGCCTCACTGCATCAGGAGTAATAGGCGCGTAAAAACTGGGCCAGCCAGTGCCGGAGTCAAATTTTGTTTCTGAGGTAAAAAGTGGCTGTAAAGTCGCGGCTGAATAATAAGTGCCTTTCTTATAAAAATGGTCGTATACACCAGTACCAGCCCTTTCAGTGCCCTGTTCACGCAAGATATAAAATTGAGCGGGCGTGAGCTTTTCCTTCCAGCCTGCTTCACTCAACTGAATGGCAAATTTGGAATTATGAGAAACAGAAGGAGGATCAGGGAATTTTGCGTTCTTTTTAGATTGTGCCATCCCACAATTAGAGAACGTAAAACCCACAGTGATCAAAACGAGATAAAGAACTTTTTTCATACTTTATTGATTATATTATATAAACGTATTTCGGGCTTCAAGAGTTTGAAGAGATTTGTTAAAGGTGCCTTTTTAATCTTTCTTTCGAAAAATCAAAATATGCTGGATGGGCAAAAAATCGCCCCTGTAATCCAATACAAACCCGTTCGCACCCAATTCCTTCTGCACCTGTGCCACACTCATCTTATGCAATGCCTTTATGGCAACCGCCGGGTCCTCCGCTTTGTATTCCATTAACAAAAGCCTGCCGTCTTTTTTGAGTGCGCTTCGGATGTTCTGCAACATCTCTTTAGGATGAAGCAACTCGTGGTAAACATCCACCATAAAAGCCAGGTCGATGGAATTGTCAGGCAAATTGGGCGAAACGCTATCTCCTTTAACAATCGTTACATTTGCATTCCTTAGTTCTTTTTTACGGTTTTGAAGAAGGCTGATCATCCCATCCTGGATTTCTACCGCAAACACTTTCCCGCCAGGTATTTTCTTCGCAACTTTAAAGGTATAATAGCCTGAACCCGCACCGATGTCCGCTACCACGCTGTTATCATTAAGCGGGAATTTACTGATTGCAAGATCGGTGTTTTCTTCCTTCTGACGGGAATTCCTTTCCAGCCAGGCCGCCCCGGAGGCGCCCATCACATAAGCAATTTCTCTGCCCATGTAATATTTCCCGGTGCCATCAGGAGTTCCTTTTTTATAGGAATAGCCGTCCAGCTTTTGCTGAGAGAAGGCCGGTAAATGAGTCTGCAGAACAACTAAAGTCACAAACAGCGATACAAGCAGCTTATTTATATGGTAAGTCATCAGGCTTGGTTTAATCGGTAATTAAAAAATTTTATCTGTTGATACTCATCTTCCCGCAAACAACGCTCCTTGCATACCGATAGTAATGCCACTATATGGTATATGGCCTGCCGTGAACGACTGTATAAAATCTACCCTGAAAAGTTTAAAAATATTTTCCAGTCCGGCAAATACTTCAATATAGTTATTATTGTTGTTCACATAAAAAGCATTGGTACCCATCACAAGGTTCCATTTCAGTTTTTTTAGCAGTGGAACTTTGTTGGTCAACAGGCCATTGAAGTGGTGTTCTGCATTAACAGTAGTATAAATGTTTGTGGTGGTGCTGTTCACGTAAAAAGGTGCCAGTTGAAAGCTGTTGAGATATTTACTGGCAAAAACCGACTGATTACCATTAAAATGCTGGTAATCGGGCACCTGGACTTTGGAGTTATTAAAAAATCCGCCAAAAGTAATCCTGTAACTCACGCTGCCGGCTAAGTTGAAATTAACGTCATCGTTCATTATAAAACGCCATTTGTCAAACTTAACATCACTGCCAAAGACTGTTGGAATTCCCCTGGTAAAATCAAGGCTCAAGGTTGGATACTTCGAACCTATGTTGAACTTGCTGCCTGGAAACTCTATATACCGGGCGCCGGGTTGCCAGGTAAGCCCGGTAGAAAAAGTCAATGCCTGATGACGTAGTATATTCTGTGTAATTAATTCGGTTGGGAAGTTCGGAGTAAAATCTCTTTTCTTGAGATCCCGGAAAGTAAAATCGGTCGTATTATTTAGCGGCATCCTGTCCTGGTATTCGAAACTTGCCCGAAAGGTAAGCCCCTCACCTATCGCCTTGGTATAATTTGTTTTTAAAAACCAGGCTTCGTAAGTTTTCATCATGTTTTTCTCGAAGATCAAGGTATTGATGCTGTTATTTCTTTCGGTAAAAGTGCTGAGGTTATTAAACTGGTAAACATCTTTTCCGCCACTCAGGGTAATTGCGCTGGCAAATTTTTTACCATATTCAAAACCCGTGGTGATACCTGTATTCAAGTGATGGTTGCTGAAACCGTATCGCAGAAAAGGTGTGATGTAGATATTTTTACGGCTTATCAGGACACTGTCCAACTTTTTTCGGTAAGTGCCTTTTAAAAATACAACAAGGCCTTCCACTGTATTAAAATTAATGGCATCAATCAGTGGACTTATCGAATAGGTAATTTTTCTTCTTTCGCGGCTAAAAGTTTGTCCGGTCAGTAATAGTGCCGCAAAGCTCACTTTGTTTCTCCTTTTGTCGATTGAATCAAGGTAGCGGGGACTTTTGCGTATAAGCTCCAGGCTGTCTTTCTTTTTATAATCGGTAATTTCTTCCACCTGCAACGGCACGGGCCTTATCGAATCCCAATACTCAATAGTTCGTTTATTTGAGCTGTCAACATAACGAAGGAAGGTATTGTTGAAAAAATTTTTACCAAAAGAAGGGTTGAGATTAAAATCAGAATATACATTTACAAAACTGCCATAGCCATCAAAACCAAAAAATTTTATTGCGGGGTAAATCACCTGATTTTTGATAACCCAAACGTCCTTATTCAAAGGCACATATAATTGTTCGATCCGTAGAGTGTCAATGATCTCCATCTGCGCCTCTTTGGTTAATAATAATTGCACACTGTGAATGCGCCAGTCTCCTTCTGTGATGTTTATATAACCTGAAAAAACAGGCTCGTATTTTTTCTGTGGGATCACCTGTATCATATTAACCTCCTTTCCATCTTCTATAAAAATACCCATGAATTTATACTTGTAATAAGCAAGCGCATTGCTTGCTATAGGAGATACAAAACCCCTGGGGTTGAGGTTACGGCCGATCTGGATATTATTCTCATAGAAAGAAAAAATCTGTGGCTGACTAAGACCGAACGCGTCGCTTTGACCGCTAACCTTTGTAGAGGTAACCTCAATTTTAACCTTATCCGGCTTTTCAACAGAATAAGTGGAGATGCTTTCAGCCAGGTATAACATCTTTAGTTTACTCGTGTCGCCGTCGTCAAATTCAACCTTCTGACCAAAGATTTTTTTAGGAAATCCGCGTAATTTCAACTGCCCTTTTATATATACTTCGCATTGAAACTTATCAAGTTGGTTGAGATAATACGGCCTTTTTTGAATCGCGTTCCGGATGATCTCGTAGGCAGGATCTTCTGCTCCGGGGGTTATAACTACTTCCTTCATGGTTGTCTGCTGGAGGGCGAGTTGAAAATTAACCACCTGGGAATTACCAGATACCGTTATATTTTTCTCTTCCCTGCCATAGCCAACATATTGGCAAACGAGCGTGTATTTGCCGGGATCCAATAAAAGGTCATACCTGCCCACATCATTTGCAGTAGTACCCACTGCTGTGCCTTTTACCAGGATAGAAGCATAGGACAAGAGATTTCCACTACCGTCTGTTATTACACCAGTAACATGACCTGCCTGCACGGTCGACCAAAATAAGACGGCTATAACTATTGCGGGTAGCTTCATAATAGATAGTAAATGACTTAACGAAAATAAGTCATTGAATGTTTAACGCTGCTTTGAAGATAAGTTCGTATTCACAGGTTCAGGATACTTTCCGTAAAAAACTGCCTGCCAGCGCGGCAAGACCCGCAACAATTCCCCCTATCAAACCTGTGAGCAGCACCAGCGAAACAGGACTGTCTGATTTTAATATCAGCAGCGAAACTTTGTGCGCGAGAATATTGTCATTTTTCATGCTGATATAATAGGCAAGCGAGCTCCATAGAACAAACAAAGCTAAGAATCCGGCAAGAAAGGCGGACAGTGGCCTTTGAGGCACCAGTACTATTGCAAGCAAAGCAACCAGTGTGATACTCCACCATGGGAAATATATGCAGGCAATAAAACTTATCACAGCTATTAATAAGAATGAAAGAAGGAATTTCATATGCTCAGTTGAGATTTTAAAAGTCAACCAGCAACCCCATGCGGTTAACAAGCCTGGTTGATATCACAGTTTAATTCTTCACAAAGGTCATCTTCCATTTTACGTGCTCATTTCCGAAATCGTTTTTTTTCAACACGAGCAGCGTATAATAATCACCTTTTGACCAACTATCTATACAGTCATCATAATATTTGCTGCCGGGATTACCACTTTGTCCACCAGGATAAATGCCATATGCTTCGGTTTCGGGTGCCAGGTGAACGATCATTCGCCAGCTTGGTCCGTGGGTTGCCTTTGTTGCATTTACCGAGTACGAGCTTCCTCCATTATTCAAGTGAAGCC
>JBBPYM010000223.1:0-3894 GCA_038199905.1 Chitinophagales bacterium
AAACTGACTTATGAAGTAGAAATGGGTCATAAAGGACCGAGCGCAATAAATGTGAAGAAGATCAAACTGTGATGTTCACATTTTGCAAACCGTTTTAATAAATTCCCGGTAGCCCATCTATTGGGAATTTTTTTGCTTTTTCCAGGGTGTAGCCACTTCTCTCAAAGATGTTTTTTCTTAATGATAAATAGCTCTAGGTGTAATTACTTATATATTGTTCAATTCTTTACTGGAATAAAATTTCCATGCTAATTTGTGTTATATAGTGCTAATACTAATCCTATGCACAATATTATCTACCTGAGCTCCGCTTCTTATCTGTTTCCTTATGAAGATCTGGATGATATCCTCACGAAAAGTCGGATCAATAACAGCCGCCTCGATATAACAGGCCTGCTGCTTTACCACGAAGGATCAATTCTCCAGATATTGGAGGGAGAGCAGCAGGTATTGCAGTCGCTCTATAAAAAGATTGAAAGAGACACCCGCCATAAGGGCATAATAACAATGATTGATGTGCCTATCTCAGAACGTAGCTTCGGAGATTGGTCAATGGGCTTTAAACAAGTTTCTAATGATAATTGGGAACAGCTGGAGGGTAGTTTAAACCTCAACAGTAAAGATGACATGACGCAGCTAATGAGTTCCGGGAGCTCATCGGTGATATCACTAATAAAATCATTTGCCAATGTGAACAAGTTGAACGCACCAATTTATTAATACAATAACCGCAAAGAATCGCAAAGAGGAAGCGCAGAAACGCAAAGGTTTTTATCTTTGCGTTTCTCTGCGCTTCCTCTTTGCGGTTAAAAAATTGTAGGTTTACGGTGAAATAAATTTGAGGGGATATGTTAACAGGTTTAAAGTTCTGGCTCGTGATTACTTTGTCAATTTTAACTACAAGTTCCGGTGCCCAGCAAAGCAATACAACATTCAAAGTAGTTGGCTACTATTCGTTAAAATCTGCGGCAACTGCAGATCTGGCCTCCGTTCCCTTCGATAAGCTTACGCATATAAACATGTATTTTCTAAACCCGGATTCTTTAGGGAACTTTAGTTTAGATTTTCAACCGTTGGCCTCGTTCATAAAAGCCGCGCATGATCATCATGTTAAAGTGCTTCCTTCTATTGCCGGCGGCGGCAAGCACCCATACTACCATGAACTTTTGAAGGATGGTAAAAGAGCAAAGCTCGTAAATGATTTGTTACAGATCGTGCTTACAAACAATTTTGATGGAATAGACGTGGATATAGAAGGAACAGATATTGACGAGAACTACGAAAGTTTTGCAGTGGACCTTGCAAAAGCTTTTAAACCTCATAACAAACTTGTTACCTCCGCGATAGCAATCTTTTATAAAGATCAGTTGAGTGGCAGGGCCCTCGCGCAATACGATTTCGTAAACATCATGAGTTATGATCATACGGGTCCGTGGACTCCCTCAAAGCCGGGCCCACATTCTACTTATGACCATGCTGTAGCTGACCTGGATTATTTCCACAATGTTAGAAAAATCCCCAAAGAAAAGATGGTACTTGGCGTGGGATTTTATGGTTATGGTTTTGGTCCCGCAATTACTTCTCCTGCAACGAGCATGAACTTTCGTGAAATAGCGCTAAAATTTCCTGGCTCTGAAAACGTTGACCAGCTAAACTTGCCAGATAGCGCCATCCTGTACTACAACGGTATTCCTACAATCAAAAAAAAGACGGCCCTGGCAAAACAAATGGCTTCAGGAATAATGATCTGGCAAATTTCAGGAGATGCAGTTGGTGAAAAATCTTTACTTCAAGCAATAAATGAGGAAGCTTATGGAAACAGGTAAAAACGAATCCTGGCGATCGAAGCTTCATGAAGTGATCTATGAAACAAACACCAGTGCGGGAAAATTTTTCGATGTTTCATTGCTTGTCCTGATCGTTGCCAGCATCCTGGTAGTAATGCTCGATAGCATCGAGTCTTTGCATATGCGCCATGGCGATTTATTTGAAAGCCTGGAGTGGCTGTTCACATTCATTTTCACGGTTGAATACTTCCTACGTTTAATAAGTATAAAGAGGCCGCTTACTTATGTGTTTAGCTTTCTAGGGATCATCGACTTGTTGGCTATCATTCCCAGTTACCTCAGTATCTTTTTTATCGGCGCGCAGTCACTGCTGGTTTTGCGTGCGCTGCGCCTGATGCGTATTTTCCGGATATTTAAACTTACTCACTTCCTTTCCGAAATGCAGTTTTTAGGTGTAGCAATAAAAGGAAGTTTGAGAAAGATCAGCATTTTCATGCTTATGGTTTTGATGCTGGTGGTTATCATGGGGTCCATCATGTACCTGATAGAAAAAGGCGAGCATGGTTTTTCAAGTATCCCTGATAGTATCTACTGGGCCATTGTTACTATTACAACGGTTGGTTATGGCGATATTTCTCCTGCTACACCGTTAGGCAAGTTCGTTGCAAGTTTCATTATGCTTATGGGTTATGGCATTATCGCTGTTCCTACGGGGATTATTACCACGGAGATGGCCCTTGCAGTAAGAAGCAGGGTGCAAAAGCACGAGGTATGTCAAAAATGCGGAATGGAAGGGCACGACCTGGACGCGAAGTATTGTAAAAATTGCGGAGAGTTGTTGTAGCATCTTAGTCAGCTATCTTTCTGAGGATAGTTTTTATGGTTGTCTTACAATTATGAAAATTTTTGTTCATGCGGAATTAAACAAAGAAAGAAGCTAATGGCATTAACTTCCTACATATGTGTCACCTGCGGAGTACAATATTCGCCTTCAGCACTGCCTCCATTGCATTGCATCATCTGTGAAGACGATCGTCAGTACGTTAACCCGGCTGGCCAGGCATGGACAACCCTCCGCGAACTCAACAGCCAACATAAAAACGTCATCTCCCCCTTAACGGGCAACCTGTATGCTATTTATACCGAACCGGCATTTGCAATCAACCAGCGCGCGCATTTGCTGCTTGATCCAGGAGGTAATATATTATGGGACTGTATCGCTAATATTGATGAGCATACTGTGGAGCAGATCAATGGGCTTGGGGGAGTCCGCGCAATTACGCTTTCACATCCTCATTATTTTTCCACCATCCTTGAGTGGAGCAAGGCATTTGGAAATGTGCCCATTTACGTTAACGCACTTGATGCGGAATGGCTCACAAACAGAGATGACAACGTTCAATTATGGAGCGATAAGGAACTGCATCTTTGGAATGGTATTTTCCTGGTTCGTTGTGGTGGCCATTTTCCAGGGGCCAGTGTTTTGTACTCACCCGTTAATGACGGCATCCTGCTTGTTGGAGACACCATCCAGGTGAACCCGACTTTAAAAACGGTATCCTTCATGTACAGTTATCCTAATCTGATACCGTTACCGAAAAAAAGTATCATAGA
Source organism: Chitinophagales bacterium (assembly GCA_038199905.1). GTDB lineage: Bacteria > Bacteroidota > Bacteroidia > Chitinophagales > Chitinophagaceae > JADCRZ01. Next base: position 3,402 of record JBBPYM010000223.1, read on the forward strand.
AATTCAAAGATCCGTCAACGAAAAAGATTTCAATGCTATGTACGGAGCATTCGGCAAATACATATTAAAGGACGCAAAACAGGCATTAAATGATTCTGTAAACCGGTATCTGGAGATCTTTGAATAAAGGTTACGCAAATATATTTCATGCGGGCTGTTTGATCCCCTGAGGGTCAGCAGTACGTAAGGACATGCTGATAAAATACGGGAAAACCCTTTTTAGAATGGCCGTTAATGGCGTCTCTTCAGGCTCTCTTGGTGCCCTTTGTGGGTTTTCCTTTGTGTGCATTGTGGTTAAAAAAATCTTTCACTTAAACAGCCTGATACCAGTGATTCGGTTATTGACGGAGAGCTTCGGGCTGAGGCTTTTTTTCAACCACAACGAACACGAAGAAGGCACAAGGCACACAAGGACATCCGGATAGTATACCGGAAGACTCTTTTTAGAATGGCGGTTAATGGCGTCTTGTCAGGCTCTCTTGGTGCCCTTTGT
>JBBPYM010000224.1:0-9151 GCA_038199905.1 Chitinophagales bacterium
GCCATATCTGTTATCCGAAATGATGCCATCAACCTCGTTTTTTCTCAAAAATTCCTTTAGCCAACGCTGCTCGCGATTGATCGCGATCAATATTTTTGGGATCTGCACTAAAATTTTAATAAGGGTTTTTCCTCTGTTTTTACTAAATGTTAGCCTGTATCCATCCAGTTTTACATGCTGCAAGTCGGGGAACTCATGAGCAAGGAGTGCATACTGCTGTCTTTCAGCTGCAATGATTATTTTGCAACCAATTGATAGTAAGTAGTTTATAATTGGTATACATCGGGTTGCGTGGCCCAATCCCCAATCCAGCGGCGCAATCAACACTATAGGATTTCTTTTGTGGCCAATGTTAATTTTTTCAATGAAAATCAAATGATATATTAATTTTGTATTAAAATAGTTAATTTAGGGAAACCAATCTATGAAAATGAAACTATCAAGTTTATTTTTTCTGTTTTTTATTAGTATAGCCTTAGTGAGTTGTAGTAGCAGTGGCCGGATGGGTGGATCAAAAAAAGGCTGTGGTTGCGGGGTTCACAAGGGGTTTTCGGGATATTAAAAGAACTAACGTAATGAAAACGAGAAATCGCGATTTGCTTGTGCTGTTGAAAGATGAGTTCAGAAATGAACAAGCCATTGAGAACGAACTAGAAAAACTCAACGAGCTGCTTCACTTTATTGAAACCATTGACAATTATTGTATTGCGTACGAAATTGTCGATATAAACAAGTACAAAATATACCATCAACGCAAGAAAATCATAAAGGTTATTAACCAGGAAAAGCTAAAACCATTTCAGTTCATTTTCAATAAAAACTGATCGTTGTAAGTAATTCTTTCCTTTACGTTAATTTTTTAAGCGCAGTCCTTAGCGTATTTATCATTTCTTCTATTTCCTCCTTTTTACAAGTACCCACACTTAAGCGGTACCAGTTTGAGCTGTGTGGAGTTCCGAAAGCATAAAAAGGAACAAGCGCTAATCTGGCTTCATCAAGTAGATACTTGGTTACGTCTTCCTGCGAATTTATAAGTTTACCACCATCTGTCGTTTTATTAACCAGGTCTATCTGAACACTGAGATAGATTGCTGCCTGCGGTGCAATTGCATTTACAGGATGTCCTTCTTTCTTCAGCTCTATAAAACCTTTGTAAATACTAACCAACCGTTCCTCTATTTCAGCCCTAAAATTTTCAAGGTACTTATCAATGTTTTCTTTTTGAGAAAGGAAGCGTGCCACGGCTTTTTGTTCTGCCATTGGAGCCCATGCGCCTAAATGAGTAAGTATCGACTTCATTTTGTCAATGATCACCGCCGGCCCCATTGCCCAGCCAACCCTGACACCCGTGGCTGCAAACACCTTGCTGATGGCGTCTATAAAGATGGTGTATTGTCGCATTTCGGCTCTTAGGCTAACAGGGTTATAATGTTGAATGTTACCATAAGTCAAATGCCAGTACATCTGATCGTACATTACAAACAATTTCTTTTTACCTTCTGCGCGACTTGCATTCTCTTCAATAACCATGTCACAAATGCGCTCTAGTTCTTCTTTGCTAAAAGTTGTGCCTGTAGGGTTTTGTGGAGAACAGAGTGCCAGCAGCGTCGCGTCTTTAATAAACGGCCTAAGATCATCCGCCACAGGCATGAAGTCGTTTTCAATGTAAGTCTCTACAACCTGGTGGTCGCCCTCTACAAAATGCACGTAATGATTGTTGTTCCACGATGGAACAGCATACACAATCCTATCTCCCTTATCGCAGATGGCCCGATAAAGAGAATAGATCAAGGGTCTCCCCCCTGAAGCAACCAGGATCTCATTTACGCTGTAATCAAGCAGTTCCCTTTCACTGGTAAACTGCGCAATCGCATCCCTCAGGTCGAGGTTTCCTTCTGCCGCGGGATAATTGGTTAAATGATTGCGGTAAGCGTCAATAATTTCATCTTCCAAAGATTTTGGAATGGGAAATATCTCCGGATTAAAGTCCCCGATCGTAAAATTGTAAATTTTTTCGCCCTTTCTGATTTTCTCCCTGATCTCCCCACCTAGTTTAACAATTTCTGAACCGATAAGCGTTTCCGATAAGTGAGAAAGTTTTAACTCTGGCATACATGCATACTTATTTCTGTGGTAAAAGTCAAAAGTAAAGTCGTTAGTTGACATAACAACGATATTTCGATTGTTATGGTCAAATCAAAAACGCCATTCTCGATACTCATTCAGATTAACTAAACATTCTTAGAAAAATGGTATCTTTCAGCCTGAAACGAAAACGCTTCTGTGTTGGATATTAAACCGTAACTTTACGTCAGTGTTTAGACATTAAAACTTATAATATGACATCAAGATTAATTTGCGCTTTCCTCGTCGTTGGAGCAGCGATCACCACAATTTCGTTTAGTTCTATCAGTAGCAGTGAAAAGCCAGGCAAAACTGTTGCGGTAGAAACAGTGACGACGCCACAAGCAGCAACAAAATGGGCAGTGGACAAGGCTCATTCAAACGTGAAATTTTCTGTTACCCATATGGTAGTGTCTGATGTGGAAGGAAGCTTTAAATTATTCGATGGCTCAATGGAACATTCCAAACCTGATTTTTCCGACGCATCAATTGATTTTAGCGTTGATGTCAGTTCCATTAATACGGACAATGAAAGAAGAGACGGCCATCTTAAAAATGATGACTTTTTTAACGCCGAGAAATTTTCTCAAATGAAATTTGTGAGCACTTCTTTTACACCGGCTGGTGATAAGAAATACAAACTGGTTGGAAATCTTACCATCCGTGACGTAACTAAACCTGTGACTTTTGATGTTACTTATGGCGGAACTATCACAGACAAAGGCGTCGTAAAATCTGTATTTAAAGCTAAATCTAGCATCAACCGCTTCGATTATAACCTGAAATGGAACAATGCTACCGAAGCTGGCGGATTGGTTGTAGGAAAGGACGTTGATGTTATCGTGAACCTGGAACTGAAAAAAAGCTAGGTTTCTAAAATATTTAAATTCTAACCGTGGCCTGGTAAGGTCGCGGTTTTTTTTGCCCTGGATGTTCAAGTGTTCGCCAGGTAACTTTATCTGCATTACAAAATCCAATATTCCTTAATGAAACTTAAACAATAAGAGCCACCTTTTTGGGTTAATGAACAAGCAGGTAAGGCATCAATTTAGCAGGCAGTTAACCAACCGGTGCGTTTAAATTCGATATATTCGTTATTAAAAAACCTCCCGCCATAAGTAAATGAAACAATTTCTGATTTTGACAAGCGCCCTCTGTTTAAGCTGCAGTGTAATGTCGCAAACAGGTTACCAGATCTCCGTTACCATCAAACCATTGAAGGATCAGTATGTTTATCTCGGTTATTACTATGGAAAGCTACGGGCATTGGCAGACTCAGCGAAACTTTCAGGTAGCAGCACCGCCGTTTTTTCAGGAAAAGAGAAACTTCCCGGCGGGATATATTTTCTCGTATCCGCTCGTAAAGAAATTCTTTTTGAACTCCTGCTGGATAAACAACAGCATTTTTCAATCACTGCCGATACCTCCGACCTTCCCAATAGTGTTGTGTTCGCAGGCTCTGAAGACAATAAACAGTTTCAGACGTATTCTAAAAACATTGCCGTTGATGGAACGGAGATTAACAAGTTGTTAAGTGAATATCCTAAGGTCGGCAGCAAGGCAGATTCTGCCAGGATAAGAGACCGGCTGCAGGTATTAAATAAACAAATGCAGCAATATCGCAGCGAGATGGAGAGAAAATTTCCTGCATCATTGCTGGCGGCATTATTCAGGTCGATGAAAGAACCTGTTGTACCACCTGCAGAACTGCATCCCGGCAAGAAGTACGATTCTGTATTTGCCTATAACTTTTACAAACAACAATACTGGAATGGATTTTCGTTTACTGATGAACGTATGTTGCGGACACCGATTTTTGAGCCACGGCTGGAAAAATATTATAAAGAGCTAGTTGTTCCGGACCCCGATTCAATAAATAAGGAAATAGATAACATGTTGCTGAAATCAAAAGGCAGCAAAGAAATGTACAAATACCTGCTGACTCATTTTGTTCAGAAATATATAAATCCTGAATTCATGGGCCAGGATGCGGTATTTGTGCACCTTTTCGAAAAATACATTAACAATGTGCCTGAGGTAAACTGGTTTACAGAAAAATATAATAAGTATATGTTTGAAAGGGCCTACAGCCTGATGGCCAACCTTATTGGTCAGCCCGCGTCAAACATGGATATGGTTGATACTACAGGTAAAGCCACGCCCCTCTACGGCATAAAAGCCTCCTTTACAATTGTTTGTTTCTGGGATCCAACCTGCAGCCATTGCAAAGAGCTGGTGCCAAAGCTAGATTCCATGTTTAAACATAAATGGAAAGCCATGGGCGTAAAAATTTACGGCGTGATGGTTGACGGTGGAAAGGCCGCCTGGACTGCTTACATCAGGGATAACAACCTGCAGGGGTGGACGCATGTTTATGAACCCAATGAACAAAGAGAAGCAATTTCAGCCGCCGGTAAACCAGGTTATAAGCAGTTGTATGATGTTTACCAGACGCCAGTATTATACCTGCTTGACAAAGAAAAACGTATCATCGCAAAAAAACTTACTTATCAACAGATTGATGAAGTGATCATGCTCAAATTAAAAACAACTGCTGTGCAATAAGGTCAGACTTCGAGCTCCTTTGGCGGCAAGAATTACCGGCCTAACCAACTGACTTTGTAGTAAGAATTTTTTGTTTTACAAAATTAGAACGCCGCTCATAATTTCCTAAAGTTCTGCAGATGAAAATTATTAGCTTATTTGTTTATACCGTAATTGTTTCCTTAAAATTCAGTGTGGCAGCACAAACAATCGTCAGTTATGGCAGCAGCAGTATATCCAAACAAGAGTTTTTAAAGGCCTTCCTGAAGAATAACAATGAAGTGCAACCTTCTGCCCAATCTTATCGGGAATACCTGGAGCTTTACATCAGGTTTAAGCTTAAAGTAAAAGCTGCTTATGATCTGAAAATAGACACACTGGCAAATCAGAAAGCAGAGTTAATTGATTTCCGGCACCAGGTAGCACAAGGTTTTTTAAATGATGAAACGAGTTTTCAAAGTCTGGTGAACGAAGCGTTTGTGCGCAGCTTAAAAGATATTCATGTAGCACATATTTTTATAGCATTTGATTCGCTGGCCGTGGCGGTAGCTGCGAGTGCTGAATCCAGGGATACAATGGTTGCATTCAAGCGTGCGATGACAATATATGATGAACTTGAAAGGGGAGCTGATTTTGGATGGTCAGCCAGTACATCGTCTGCTGACCCTGCTGCTGCAACTAATCATGGCGATATCGGTTTCATTACGGTGATGACCTTACCGTATGCTTTCGAAAACATCGTTTATGCCACCAGGGTAGGTAAGTTCTCGAAACCCTACAGAAGTAATGCAGGCTATCATATTTTTAAAAATCTCGGAGAACGCAAGGCCGCAGGCAGAATTAAAGCCGCACAAATTTTGTTTGCCTTTCCACCAGGTTCCACTAACACGCAGCAAACAGTGATAAAGCAAAGGGCGGATTCCGTTTATAATCTCCTGTTGAAAGGTACTCCATTTAGTCAAATGGCAGACAAGTATAGTGACGACGTCAATGTAGCATACACCCATGGTGAAATACCTGAATTCGGCGTGGCCAGTTTTGAGCCATCGTTCGAAGCAATGGTGTTTGCCCTGGCAACGGACGGACTGATTACAAAACCAATACAAACACCCGGGGGTTATTACATTGTACAAAGACTAAATCAGTTGCCCATTAATACAGACCCTACAAACGATTCTGCCATAACGGCGCTCAGGCAGCAGGTGCGTAGTGATCCACGGATGGAAATATCAAGGAAGATCCAACTTAAAGAAATTTATAAACTAACAGGGTTTAGAAGCGGCATAACTATGCTGCCAAACATTTTGAACTATGTGGAGGATGTTAGTAATAAAAAGATCTCAACATCCACCATCACTGAAAAGACTGTATTATTTACGTTCCCGAAGCAAAAGTTATACGTTGGAGATTTCATCAGGTACATGCAGGAAGGCCGCGAGACGCAGAAAGGCGTTTCCACTAAGGAGCGCCTTCGTTTGTATGAAGAAGCTTCAGTCCGGCAATATTATTTTAATCACCTTGAAGAATACAACAAGCATTTTTCAGCGCAGGTAAAAGAGTTTAAAGAGGGTAACCTCTTGTTTGAGATCATGCAAAAGAATGTATGGGATAAGGCCGCCGCTGATTCTACAGGACTAAAAAGCTTCTTTGAACGCAACAAAAGTAAATACTGGTGGGAAGCAAGTGCCGATGCTGTAATATTCAGTTGTTCTGATGCCACTACGGCCCGTGAGTTTAGAGCCAGGCTTGAAAAAGATACGAAGGGGTGGAGGAAAATGTTGCCATCTTACGAGACCAGCGTGCAGGCAGACTCAGGCAGGTTTGAACTGTCACAGTTGCCCTTGCAACAACAATCGCTTCCACTTCCCGGAACGCTGACTGAACCATCAAAAATTTCTGGTGACAGCAACCTTACTTTTGTTCAGTTAATAAGACTCTATCCCGGAAGACAGCCCAGGGGTTTTGAAGATGCCAAAGGGTTTGTCTTAAACGATTATCAACGCGAACTTGAAGAAAAATGGATCATTGCACTAAAGAAGAAATATCCGGTAAAGATCAATGAAGCTGCTTTTAGAACTGCGGCAAAAAAATAGTCGCTTTTGCAGGCCGTGTGTTATACCAGTTCTTTTACAACGTTCCAGATAACTTTAGATTTACCAAGGGTGTAATAATGTAGCACAGGGACACCAAATTTCTTCAACTCTTTGCTTTGTTGTATCAGCCATTGTGTACCCACCTTTTCAACATCTTCCTCCGCCTTACATTTCATTATTTCATTGGACAGATCATTTGGAATATCCACGTGAAAAGTTTTAGGCAGCATGGTCAACTGTTTCTTACTTGTGATAGGCTTTAAGCCAGGTATGATGGGAATTGTAATGCCATGGTCCCTGCAATCTTTAACAAACTGGAAAAATTTTTGGTTGTTAAAGAACATCTGGGTCATGATGTATTCTGCTCCAGCATCCACTTTAGCTTTCAGATATGCGATATCGGTTTCAAGATTGGGTGCTTCAAAATGTTTCTCGGGGTAACCGGCAATGCCCATACAAAAGTCTGTCTTTCCCCCGTTTTTGATATCTTCTTCAATATAAATACCGTGATTCAGGTTGGCTGTTTGTTTGAGCAGGTCAATTGCAAAGCTATTACCATCCAGTTCAGGCTCAAAGAAAGTCTCGTTTTTTGCAGCATCACCACGTAATACCAGTACATTATTAATACCTAAAAAATGGAGGTCAATAAGGGCGTCTTCTGTTTCTCTTTTCGAAAATCCGCCACAAATAAGATGAGGCACTGCATCCACCTTATAATGATTCATAATAGCGGCGCATATTCCCACCGTGCCAGGTCTTTTACGGATCTCTACTTTCTCAAATGTTCCGTCAGCCTTTTTCTTAAACATCGTTTCACTCCGATGGTAAGTAACATTTATAAAGGAAGGCTTGAACTCCATTAGTGGATCGAGATGGTCATAAATGGCCGCTACAGTTTTTCCTTTTAGAGGCGGCAGTACTTCAAACGACACCAATGTTTCTTTTGCTTCGTTAATATGTTCTATAACTTTCATTGCTAACTAAATAATCTTTACAAACATAAGCAAGGACTGATAGATTATCAAAAGCTATCCCCTCAAGATGGTTTTGATATTGATAATTTTCACAAGAGTTTGCCTCAGTAAACAAAAACAGGTAACGGCAATTGACCTATTTTTGTTTTAAAATTTAATATATTGAACCTTACTATCCACACGAAGGATCTTGTTAAAAGTTACCGAAACAGAACGGTAGTAAATAATGTTTCGGTAGAAGTGAGCCAGGGAGAGATCGTGGGTTTGCTGGGACCAAATGGTGCGGGGAAAACTACCACTTTCTATATGGTCGTGGGACTTATTCAACCAGATGAGGGTAAGGTTTTTCTTAATGAAGACGATATCACAGGCATGCCGATGTATAAACGGTCGCAGCAGGGTATCGGTTACCTGCCGCAGGAAGCTTCCGTTTTCAGGAAACTTACGGTAGAGGATAATATCATGGCCGTGCTGGAAATGAGAAAAATAACAAAAAAACAGCGTCGCGATAAACTTGAGGAGCTATTAGATGAATTTCATTTACATCATGTGCGTAAAAACAATGGCGACAGCCTGAGTGGTGGAGAAAGGCGCAGAACAGAAATAGCACGCGCCCTTGCTGTTGACCCAAAATTTATCCTGTTGGATGAACCTTTTGCAGGGGTTGACCCTATAGCCGTTGAAGACATCCAGGCCGTGGTGGCCCGCCTTAAATACAGAAATATAGGCATCCTGATTACCGATCATAACGTCAACGAAACCCTATCCATTTGCGACAGGGCCTACTTGTTGATTGAAGGCAAAATCTTCAAACATGGAACAGCCGAAGAACTTTCTTCCGATGAACATGTACGCCGGTTATACCTGGGCAGGAACTTTGAATTAAAACGAAAAGACTATTTGCTGGACCAGGGCAGAAATAACGGCAGACCAACAGTCAATAATCTCATCCAATCCATAGAAAAGGTGCTTTTGATGTACGATAATATGTCTGACAATGATAAACAGGAGAGCTTTTCTATAAGTCATGAAAATCTCGACAACGCTGAAAATTTGGGAGTTTACGATTACGCAAAAACATTATCGGAATTGCAGGATACGATCCAGCTTTATGCGAAAGAGTCGCAAAATGAGGAATTGTTGGCAAAAAGCAACAGTTTATTTGTAGAAAAGGAGCTGATCCGCTCGGATCTTCACGAGATGCTTCAGGTATTAAAAGAGAAAAAGTACCAGTAGTGATTAATTAATGATATCGAGTGTGAAACCAAGTTTTTCGGCAGCGATTCGGTGAGTAAATAATACCCTTACCAATAAAGGGTTTCCATTGTGATAATAAAATATTTTTCGGGCTAATTGAAATCGAAGTGGGGGTGTGGGAATAAAAAACCCTTTCGGGTCAATGTACTTTTAAATTAA